>CAIVHB010000001.1 GCA_903905585.1 uncultured Ferrovum sp.
CACCGACAACGAGTGCCATCTCTCCAAAACTATCGCCAGGAGAAAGTTTGGCAACGGGTCGCTCCATTCCAATCCCATCCATCCAAACAGTAAGATTGCCGCCAACCAAAATGAACATTTCTATGGCTATATCGTTCGTTGTGAAAATCGTATCGTCCGTTTTCCAACTCACCTTTCGCGAAAGCTCAAAAAGCTTTTGAGCATCAGCCGGATCCATGCCCGCCAAGACAGGAGCCTTAAGGAGAATTTTGCTTATGATGGCGTTGAACGCATTTTGGTCTGGTTTCGCCAGTTCACTCATTTTTACGCCTCAATGTGTGTCGTTTATATGAATGCAACATTAAATATTCGAAGGACTAGGATGGCATCCCACTGCTCACTTAGCCTCCAATATAACTCATCTCTATTTTTTGTTGTTTTGCGGTTTCTGTGGTTCGAATTTCTGAGTAACGGTCATCGCGCGCGCCCCACTTTTTTTCTATCCAAGCCCTTAAATCGCCTTCAGAAATACTGGGTGTGCCGCGCAACAAAGTCCGCATATCATGTCCCTTCTGGGCAAACAGGCAGGTAAATAGATGGCCATCGGTTGAAAGTCTCAGTCTGGAACATGCGCTACAAAAGGCTTGAGTGACAGAAGAGATTACGCCCACTTCTCCTTGCCCATCTAGATAACGCCAGCGCTGCGCCACTTCACCTTGATAAAGAGGTTGAAGTGACTCCAAGGGGAACTGGGCTGAGATTCGATCAATGATTTTTTTGGATGGCACCACTTGGTCTAAATTCCAACCATTGGTAGATCCTACATCCATATATTCGATAAATCTCACAATATGGGGTGTGCCCCGAAAATGTTGGGCAAGCTCAAGAATGGCGTGTTCATTCACGCCTTGCTGAATGACTGCATTGACCTTGATTGGGCCCAGTCCAACAGTATCTGCCGCCTCAATGCCTTCAAGCACGCGGCTTACAGGATAGTCGGCATCATTCATACGCTTGAAAGTGGGCGCATCTAAAGCATCCAAGCTCACGGTTATGCGTTGTAAACCGGCATCTTTGAGAGCACGGGCTCGCTTACCTAGAAGCGAACCATTGGTCGTTAAAGAAAGGTCAATGTGGGGTATTTCTGCAAGTTGGGATACTAAGCGATCGATGTCTCTTCGCAGTAAAGGTTCACCACCGGTTAACCTAATTTTTTGCACGCCGCAGTCCACAAAACTTTTGGCGATGAGGGTGATTTCTTCAAAACTCAGAATCTCTTTGTGCGGAAGAAAAGCATATTCAGCACCAAACATTTCCCTTGGCATGCAGTAAGTGCAGCGGAAATTACAGCGATCTGTCACTGATATGCGCAGATCGCGTAGCGGTCGTCCCAGTTTATCGATCAGAGGGAGGGGGTGCTTGAGCCTTGTCATAGCGTTATGATCTCACGCTCACTATATGAAAGCTTTGTGTTATTAAACGGGTACATAAAATGCAGAAAGCGTTTCTCTCGGGTTTGATGATGGAACAGCCTTTGCTTGTTTCACAGATTCTATCTCATGCTCAGCGTTGTCATGCCCCTACTGAGATCGTATCGAGACTGTGGTCGGGGGAAATCGTTCGGACAACTTGGGGGCAGATGGCTCTGCGTGCCGCGCAGCTTGCCCACGCGCTTCAAGCTGCAGGGTGTGATGTCGGGTGCGGGAAACGTATTGCTACCCTGGCTTGGAATGGATCTCGTCATCTTGAGTTGTATTACGCTGTTCCCGGTATTGGGGCTGTTTTGCATACCCTCAACCCAAGGCTATTTCAACCACAACTCATTTTCATCATTCAACATGCGGAAGACGAAATCATTTTTGTTGACCCCCATTTATTGCCCCTCGCCAGTGACTTAGCCCCTCATTTGCGCTCGGTAAAAAAATGGGTGGTTTTATGCGATGCCTTGCAATTAAGCGCTAACTTGGCCCAATGCAGTGCGCAAAATCATTCCTTAGGCCTCGCATGCGCATCCCTAAAGGGGCTTCAAGACTATGAGAGTTTCATTGCTCTTCATTCTGATCAAATCACTTGGCCGGATCTGCCTGAACAAATGGCCTGCGGACTTTGCTATACCTCTGGAACTACCGGTGACCCTAAAGGGGTGCTGTATTCCCATCGATCAACGGTATTGCATGCTTTGGCCTCAGCCTTACCCGATGTTAAAAACCTTTCTGCACGCGATGCCGCTTTGCCCGTGGTACCCATGTTTCACGTCAATGCTTGGGGTTTACCTTATTCGGCTGGGATAGTGGGTTGTAAATTGATTTTGCCCGGCCCCCGGGTGGATGGTGAAAGCCTGTTTGAGTTGCTGGATCTTGAAGGTGCTACGCTTACGGTGGGCGTACCCACCATCTGGATGCTTTTGCTCGAGACCATGCGTCAATACGGTCGCAAGCCTGCGAAGCTCTCTCGAATTTCGGTAGGAGGTGCCGCCTGCCCGCCAGCATTGTCTGATCCTTTTATTCAAGAGTTTGGGATTGAAGTCAATCATGGTTGGGGGATGACAGAGACCAGTCCAGTCGGCAGTCTGTCTAAACCCCGCAATACCACCAGCCCCATAGCTGCGAACACATTGCACCATCGCCATGGCCGTCCGCTGTTTGGGGTGCAAATGGAGATTGTGGATGAGCAGGGTGAGACGCTACCCCATGATGGGAAAGCCACAGGCGAGCTGATTATCAAAGGGCATTGGATTGCCAAAAATTATTATGGTCAGCCTAGAAAGAACGATATTCCTTCAGGTGGATGGTTTCATACGGGTGATGTGGCCAATATGGATTCTGAAGAGAATATGCAGATCACTGACCGCACCAAGGACATGATTAAGTCTGGCGGGGAGTGGATCAGTTCGATCGCCCTTGAAAACGCTGCGATGCGTCATCCTGAGGTTCAGGAGGCTGCAGCCATTGCGATAGCCCATCCAAAATGGGGTGAACGCCCCCTTTTATTGCTGGTTCGTAAGAAAGGGGATGGGGCTTCTTTGTCGCTTGAGGATACCGATCCAACACTGATTCAGGGCATACTCGCGACCATGGCGGAGCAGGTAGTGAGTTGGTGGCTTCCCAACGCTGTCATTTTTGTGCAAAGCTTGCCGCGCACCGCAACAGGTAAACTGTCTAAAATTACGCTCCGCGATCAATATCGCGACTTTACTTTCCCACCGGAGTCTCCCCAATGAAATTTCGTTTTCCCATCGTCATCATCGATGAGGACTTTCGTTCTGAAAATGCCAGCGGTTTTGGCGTGCGTGCGCTTGCTAAAGCAATTGAAGAAGAGGGCATTGAAGTCATTGGCGTCACCAGCTTTGGAGATATGACTTCCTTCGCTCAGCAACAATCCCGTGCCTCCGCTTTTATTCTCTCGATTGATGATGAAGAGTTTGGAGGTGGGAGTGATGATGAAATTACCGATGCACTCAAAAGCCTACGCGCCTTTGTGCAAGAGGTTCGTTGGAAGAATTCGGATATCCCTATTTTCTTATATGGCGAAACGCGTACTTCCCGACATATTCCCAACGATGTGCTAAAAGAGTTGCATGGCTTCATTCATATGTTTGAAGATACCCCCGAATTTGTCGCGCGCCATATCGTGCGTGAAGCGCGGGTGTATTTAGACTCTTTGGCGCCTCCCTTCTTTAGAGCCTTGGTGCACTATGCTTCGGATGGGTCTTATTCCTGGCATTGCCCCGGCCACTCGGGTGGCGTGGCGTTTTTAAAGAGCCCTGTGGGCCAGATGTTTCACCAATTTTTTGGCGAGAACATGCTGCGCGCTGACGTATGTAACGCCGTGGATGAGCTCGGGCAATTACTCGATCACACCGGCCCTGTTCAGGCCTCAGAACTCAATGCTGCGCGCATTTTTAGTGCCGACCATTTGTTCTTTGTGACCAATGGCACCAGTACCTCTAACAAGATTGTTTGGCATAGTACGGTGGCCCCGGGTGATGTTGTTGTTGTTGACCGTAACTGCCATAAATCGATTCTGCACGCCATCATGATGACCGGAGCGATTCCTGTTTTCTTAATGCCTACTCGCAATCACTACGGCATTATTGGCCCCATCCCCCTGTCTGAATTTCATCCCGATAATATCAAGCGCAAGATCGAAGCCAATCCTTTTGCCCGTGAAGCGAAAGGCGAAGTACGTATTCTGACCATTACGCAGAGTACCTACGACGGTATTATCTATAACGTAGAGACCATTAAATCTTTACTCGATGGTCATCTGGATACCTTGCACTTTGATGAGGCTTGGCTGCCCCACGCATCCTTCAGTGATTTCTACAAGGATATGCACGCGATTGGTCGTGACCGTGCTCCCTGTAAGGAGTCGATGGTGTTTTCAACCCAGTCTACCCACAAGTTGTTGGCCGGGCTTTCGCAGGCTTCACAAATTTTGGTGCAGGACAGTGCGACCCATAAGTTGGATCGTGATGTCTTCAATGAAGCTTATCTCATGCACACCAGTACTTCGCCCCAATACGCAATCATCGCCTCATGTGATGTGGCTGCAGCTATGATGGAGCCACCCGGTGGAACAGCACTGGTAGAAGAATCCATCAGCGAGGCACTGGATTTCCGCCGGGCAATGCGTAAGGTTGATTTAGAGTGGGGTGATGATAGCTGGTGGTTCCAGGTTTGGGGCCCGGATGATCTGGCCGATGAAGGCCTTGGCTCACGCGAAGACTGGGTTCTGAAACCCGATGACCACTGGCATGGTTTTGGAAATGTAGCCCCCGGCTTCAATATGCTGGACCCTATCAAAGCGACTGTGATCACTCCCGGTTTGAATGTGGATGGGTTGTTCGCCGATAGTGGTATTCCTGCATCCGTTTTGACCAAATACTTGGCTGAACATGGCGTGGTGATTGAGAAGACGGGACTGTATTCCTTCTTCATTATGTTTACGATTGGGATTACCAAAGGCCGCTGGAATACTTTGGTGACCGAGTTGCAGCAATTCAAGGATGACTACGACCGCAATCAACCCTTATGGCGCATCCTGCCTGAGTTCATTGCGAAGTACCCCCGCTATGAAAAAATTGGTTTACGTGATCTCTGCGATCAAATCCATCAGGTGTATCGCGAGCACGACATTGCGCGTTTAACCACCGAGATGTATTTATCTGAGATGGTTCCTGCCATGCCGCCGGCTGAGGCGTTTAGTCATATGGCGCACAAGAATATTGAACGTGTTCCGATTGAACAGTTGGAAGGCCGCATCACAGCCATGCTGTTAACGCCATACCCTCCAGGTATTCCCTTGCTGATTCCCGGCGAATGCTTCAATGCCACTATCGTGCGGTACTTAAGCTTTGCACGCATGTTCAATTCACGCTTCCCTGGATTTGAAACAGATATTCACGGGCTGACCAAAGCAGAGCAAGATGGCAAGGTGGAGTACTACGTGGATTGCGTAAGGACAGATGCTTGATCGCAATCGTGAGTTGTTAAACGGTTCAGAGCGTTGCCTAGCTTCTCAGCTCGTTTTATTGGGCTGGTGATTTGCCAGCTAGCGCGCTGCGCGCTATAGTAGAGGGCTTCGGTAAACAATCGTTACCCGTAGGCGCGTAGCTCAGCTGGTTAGAGCACCACCTTGACATGGTGGGGGTCGTTGGTTCGAGTCCAATCGCGCCTACCAATCTATTATTTGTCCCTTGTAATCAAAGAAACCACCTGTCTGAGCGCTGGCGAGTTGATCCAAGACATGGACAAGATCCATTGCAGCCTCTTGAGGCGGGCGCACATTCAATCCGGTTTTCGAGAAGGGATTAGAGAGCTTGGTATCTACCGTTCCGGGATGAAGCGATACGCATATCGCTTGAGGGGCTCGTCGTTTGAGTTCTACCGCTGCAGTTTTGACTAATTGATTCAGTGCAGCCTTAGATGCGCGATAGCTATACCATCCCCCTAATTCATTATCCCCAATAGAGCCTACTTTGGCCGATAAACTGGCAAATACTGCTTTTCCAGTTCTGGGTAGTAGGGGCAAAAAGTGCTTCATCAGTAAAGCAGGCCCCACCGCATTAATGGCGAATGATTGCAGCATCTGGGTTGGATCGATTTGTGAGAGTGCTTTTTCTGGCTGATGCTCTGAGGTATGCAACATGCCTGTAGCGTCAATGATGAGGCGGGGCGTGCCTTGTTGGCTCACCCATTGAGCACAGGTCATGATGCTGTTTTCGTCAGTGAGATCAAAAGAAGGGCGCGTGCTTCGCCCCAAAGCGATCACTTGGGTCATTGCGCTTGCGTTAAGTGGATTCTTAAGTGCATCCACCAGCGCTGCACCTATGCCCCCAGTCGCACCCAGAACAACGGCAATTCCTTCATCTTGAAATGATTGCATTTCTACTCAAAAAAATATTTGTCTTAACGTAGACAATACAGCGTAGCTTTTCGTTCCAATCCACTGCCATTCCAAAATGAAAGAGCGCATAATGAAAACTTGGAGTGTTGGACTCCACGCTGCCCAAGCAGATTGGGTGTACCTGAAGAATGGGGGCGACCTGGTTTCGACATGGGTCGCGAAGCGGAGCAGGGCATACCGAGGACCAGGGTACCTCGTAAATCCATCTGGAAACGCGATAGTCGCCAACGACGAAAGCTACTCCCTAGCCGCTTGATCGGTTAGGCTCTGCACCGGTTTTTTCCTGGGCCGGAGTTTGGGGTAACCTAGACCGCAGAGTCATATACAGGAAAATCGGGCACGTCAGGGCTACTTTGGCGGGTCTTAAATTTAAGGTAGCTCGTCTCGTCGCAGTGTGTCGGTTCACGTCGCCGGGATTAAATCAAATAACCAGACTAAGTATGTAGAACTGCCTGTAGAGGGCTTATGGACGCGGGTTCGATTCCCGCCGCCTCCACCAA
>CAIVHB010000002.1 GCA_903905585.1 uncultured Ferrovum sp.
CCCATCTGGATTTGCCTTGGAAACTTGATCGGCTGCAATAGTTCCTGCTGCACCTGATTTATTTTCCACAATCACGCTTTGACCGAGAATCTCACCCATTTTTGGAGCCAGGGCTCGAGCAACAATATCGGTACCGCCACCAGGTGCAAAACCCACAATCAGTCGGATTGGTTTTGTGGGGTAAGACTGCTGACCTAATGCAAAGAAAGAACTCGTGGCTAGCGTAATTGCGAGCAAACTACGAACAGCCCACTGAGGCGATTTAAGCAACATAAAGTCTCCAAAATTGTTTTTATTGTGTTTGATACTATTAGAGGCTAATTCTAAACATATAAGAACAAACGAGACAATGACGAAAACACCTATAAATGACGCTTTAAATGGTGCGGATGATGGATCAAGACCATTACCCCTCTCAGGAGTACGTGTGCTTGACGTCAGCCAGGTCATGGCCGGCCCTTACTGCTGCATGCTCTTGGCCGACCTTGGTGCGGATGTCATCAAAATTGAGCCTCCTGGTACCGGTGATCAGACACGTGGCGCAATGGGTTTCAAGATGAAAGGTTCAGATAGCATGGGCTTTCTGAACATGAACCGCAATAAACGCAGTCTCACTTTAAATCTCAAAACCGAGGCTGGTAAGAAAGTATTTTTCGAGCTGGTCAAAACCGCTGATATTTTGGTGGAGAACTATCGGCCTGGTGTTATGAAAAAACTAGGAATCGATTACGCCTCTTTAAAAGATATCAATCCTGGTTTGGTCTATGCCAGCATTTCTGGTTTTGGCCAAACTGGCCCATGGGCAGATCGCCCTGGTTTTGATCTCATGGCGCAAGCGATGTCTGGCGTCATGAGCGTTACAGGATATCCAGATGGTCCTCCAGTTAAAGCCGGCGTTCCGGTAGCTGATATTGGCTGCGCACTTTTTGCGGTATACGGAATATTGTCGGCATACATCGGCAAAACTAAAACGGGTGAAGGTCAGTTTATTGATGCCTCACTCTTTGATTCCGCTTTGGCATTCTCCATTTGGGATACCGCTCAATACTGGGGTACCGGAGTTGAACCCTATAAGCTTGGCACAGCCAATCATATGAGCGCCCCCTACCAGGCCATGAAAGCTGCTGATGGGTATTTTGTGATGGGTGCAACCAATCAAAAACTGTGGAAGTTGCTATGCGACAAGATTGAGCGTCCTGAATTATTTGAAGATGCCCGCTTCAAAACAAATCCACTGCGCTTAGCCAATCGCTTGGAGCTGGCTTCTGAGCTTGAGAAAACGTTTATCTCCAAAACTGCGGATGAATGGGTAGACACCTTATTGACCGCAGGCATCCCTGCAGCCCCCATCAATACCTATCCAGAAGCATTCGATAGTGAGCATGGCCGTCATCGTAAGATGCGGATGGAGATTGATCATCCTATTGAAGGCAAGGTACCCAATATTGGTTTCGCCGTCAAAATGAATGGCACGCCACAACAGGTGTATCGCCACCCTCCTCTATTGGGTGAACATACGAGCGAGCTTCTTGCCGAGCTTGGTATTGCGGGTGATGAACTGAAGTCTCTTGAAGCGGGTGGTGCCTTTGCACCTTAGTTTGCAGCTTAATAAACAGAATGATTAAGTAAAAAGATAATTAACAAGGACTCCGCAGAGTCCTTGTTAGTTTTAGATGAGC
>CAIVHB010000003.1 GCA_903905585.1 uncultured Ferrovum sp.
ATTCTTCTAAAGAACGCGCCCGGCAACCCAGAAATGTCGCTTGCGGTTGGCCTGTTGTCGATGGAACTTAAGGATTTTCCAAAAGCTGAATTGCATATGAAAAACGTGCTGGCTTTTGGATACCGCGAGCCCGACACGGCACGCTATTACCTTGGCCAAATCCGTGAGGAGCAGCAAGATTGGGCCGGAGCTATTCAGTGGTACAGCAAAGTAGAGAAAGGGGATCAATATGTGCCCGCACGTTTACGTGTGGCCGCCATGCTTGCTAAGCAAAAGCGTCTTAAGGAAGCCAGAGATCTCATACACGACTTGCCAGCAGAAACTCCCCAACAAAAAGTTTTATTGATTCAAGCAGATGCTCAGTTGCTAAACGATAATAAAGATTATCAAGGTGCCTACGACGCGCTCACGATGGGTTTGGAAAAAGTACCTGATTCGGTTGATCTCTTATATGACCGAGCCATGGTGGCTGACAAGCTCAATCGCTTTAAATTGCTAGAAGCTGATTTGCGTAAAATCATTGCACTCAAACCTGACCATGCTCACGCCCTCAATGCACTAGGATATTCCTTAGCGGACAGAACAGATCGTTTTTCTGAAGCCTATGAGCTGATCCAAAAAGCAATCGTGCTCTTGCCAGATGACCCTTTCATCATGGATAGCTTGGGGTGGGTGCAGTTCAGGCTCAACAAGCTTCAAGAATCTGAAAAAACCTTGCGCAAAGCCTTTTCACGTCAGCCTGACCCTGAGATTGCTGCCCACCTTGCGGAGGTAATCTTTAAACAAGGCCGAACAGAAGAAGCCGCTAAGTTTCTCAAGCTGAATCTAGAGGCACACCCCGAAAGTGAGGTCTTGCGATCAGCTATTGAGCAGTTTCATCCATAATTTTATTTACCCCTAGCGATGTTGAAATCATGCTTGTAAAGCCAGGGCCTTGTGCGTGGACGCTCACTGCGCGTTCAACGCTAACTGTGCTTGTGCTGGTCTGTCTTTCGGGCTGCGAGATATTCCCCGCACCTTTTTCGCGCGCTAATAAATATGATGCCCCGCCCATCCGCACTACCGCGCCCCCCTTAGAGGGAGATCAATCCCGCGGAATAGGGCATATAGAGCGCTTTGACCTCACGGGCCGAATAGCTATTCGCCAGGCTACACGCAACGATACCTTGCAAATGGATTGGTCGCATTGGGCAGGTTCCAACCACATTGCAATGCGCACTCCCCTAGGCGTGCAAGTGATGCGTCTGGATGAAGAACCTGGCCGGGCCACTTTACAATTACCGAATCGGGACCTGCTTGAAGCACCAAGCAGCGAACCACTACTCAACATGGTTTTAGGTTCTGGCATTCCTCTCCAGCAACTCGCGCAATGGGCTACAGGCGAAATCCCCAGTGATAGCTCGGGCTTTAGTGACATGGGTGATGAAACCCGAGTGGTTCAGTTCATGCAAAGTGGTTGGACGTGTAGCTTACAGAACTGGCGCGTGGTGGGCGGGCAGAGTTTGCCTGGCTTGATTCAAATAAATAATCCATCAATTCAAATCCGTCTTGTCATTGATCGCTGGAATCTGATTCGTGGAAAATCTTAAGCCCAGCCTGATTTTACCTGCACCAGCTAAGCTGAATCTTTTTTTGCACGTGGTAGGGCGAAGAGAGGATGGCTATCATCTCATTGAAACGCTGTTCACTTTTTTGGATTATGGCGATACCGTCACATTCAGTGCAGCCCCTGATGGTACGTTTACTCGAACCAGCGAACTAGCAGGCGTCCTTCCCGAGCAGGATTTATGCATTCGTGCTGCCCGCTTGCTTGCCAAGTTTGCGGGGTGTAGCAAAGGGGTTGCACTTTCAGTTTCAAAAAAACTCCCCATGGGCGGCGGGTTAGGAGGGGGAAGTTCAGATGCAGCAACGGTTCTTGTTGGGCTTAACTCCTTTTGGGAACTTGGTATCAGTCGCCAAACTTTGGCTGAAATTGGCCTGCAACTGGGCGCTGATGTGCCGGTATTTGTACTCGGCAATTCCGCTTTTGCTGAAGGCGTGGGTGAGGTGCTCAGTCCTATTGAAGTGCCCACTGCTTGGTATGTTGTTCTGGTGCCGCCGGTTTCTGTGCCCACAGCCTTGATTTTTAACGCGCCTGAATTGACAAGATCAACGCCACGTATCAAAATTGTGGGCTTTTCTGAAGTGGAAGGTCATAACGACCTTGAACCTGTCGTCTGCTCGCGCTTTCCTGAAGTCAAAGATCACCTAAAATGGTTGAGATCTTGGGGTAATGCGAAAATGACGGGATCGGGATGTTGCGTATTTGTTGATTTTTTGACAGAGTCACAAGCCCAAACCTGTTTTGCAGAAATACCTGAAGGGTGGCACGGTTTCATTGCCCAAGGTTTGCAGGATCAC
Source organism: uncultured Ferrovum sp. (assembly GCA_903905585.1). Lineage (GTDB taxonomy): Bacteria > Pseudomonadota > Gammaproteobacteria > Burkholderiales > Ferrovaceae > CAIVHB01. Next base: position 2,401 of record CAIVHB010000003.1, read on the forward strand.
CCGCTGAAGAACTGGAATTAAGTCCTCTGTTGGGGAGTCGCCAAGTGGTAAGGCACCGGATTTTGATTCCGGCATTCGTAGGTTCGATCCCTACCTCCCCAGCCATTATTGACGTTGTGCGCCCACGGATCCGATATGGCATCTGCTGATTTGATGGTGTTTACAGGCTCGGCGAATCCTCGCCTTGCTGAAGAAGTCGTCCAGCATCTGAATATTCATCTGGGGCGAGCAACAGTTGGCCGCTTTAGTGACGGTGAAGTAAGTGTTGAGTTGTTAGAAAATGTGCGTGGCCGTGATTGCTTTATTTTGCAATCTACCAATGCGCCAACCAACGACAACCTGATGGAAGTGATTGTGATGGCGGATGCCCTGAAGCGCGCATCAGCCGGGCGGATTACCGCAGCAATCCCGTACTTTGGTTATGCCCGCCAAGATCGACGCCCGCGTTCAGCCCGGGTGCCCATCACGGCAAAAGTAGTTGCAAACATGTTGCAGGCAGTAGGCATTGATCGGCTACTGACGATGGATCTGCATTCCGATCAGATTCAAGGCTTTTTTGATATACCGGTAGATAACGTGTATGCCGCACCTGTTTTGATGGGTGATATTTGGCGTCATGATTATCAGAAGCTTGCAATTGTTTCACCTGATGTGGGTGGAGTAGTGCGCGCTAGAGCGTTTGCTAAACGCCTAGAGGCGGATTTGGTAATCATCGATAAGCGTC
>CAIVHB010000004.1 GCA_903905585.1 uncultured Ferrovum sp.
ACAAACCGGTGGCATGTCTCGGGATATCGAGCGCGGAACACGTGGAATAGAAACTTTATTGCGCTTTGCTATTTTTAGCATCTTCCCTACTTTGGTTGAGATGACTTTAGTCGGTGTGATTTTGACTGTGCGCTATGACGTGTGGTTTGGTTTGATTACCTTGGTGACATTAATTTTGTACATTTCGCTGACGGTGGCGATTACAGAATGGCGTACCCAGTTTCGTCGGCGAATGAATGAAATGGATTCAAAAGCCAACACCCGCGCTATTGATAGCTTGCTGAACTACGAGACGGTTAAATACTTTGGTAATGAGGAATGGGAAAGCCGCCGTTATGACGAGAATCTGCGCCGTTGGGAGGAGGCTTCAGTCAGGAGTCAAACTTCATTGGCTGCACTGAATACAACACAAAGTCTCATTATTGCTATTGGCTCAACGGCCCTTATGCTGCGCGCCACATCGGGAGTTCTAGAAGGAAGATTAACGATTGGTGATTTGGTGCTGATCAATGCACTCCTTCTCCAGTTATATGTTCCCCTGAATTTTCTGGGTGTTATTTATCGGGAAATGAAACAAGCTTTGTCTGATATGGATCGCATGTTTCGTTTACTGGCAGTGAACGAAGAAGTGGCAGATGCACCTGATGCTTTGCCATTACAAGAAGGGCCGGGTCATATTCAATTTGAAGGGGTGGATTTTAGTTATGACGCGCGGCGCAGCATTTTGCACAAGGTGTCTTTTGAGGTTTTACCCGGCCGCAAAGTTGCGGTAGTCGGATCAAGTGGCGCGGGTAAATCCACGCTCTCGCGCTTGCTATTTCGCTTTTATGATGTCAATTCGGGTCGTATTTTGATTGATGGTCAGGATATTCGTCGCGTTCAACAAAAGAGCGTTAGGGCGGCAATAGGGATCGTGCCGCAAGATACGGTGCTGTTCAACGATACGATTGCTTACAACATTGCTTATGGTTGTCCTGGGGCAGACCATGAATCCATTGAGGGGGCTGCAAAAGCAGCGCATATTCATGGCTTCATTGAAAAGCTGCCAGATGGTTATGAAACGATGGTTGGGGAGCGGGGGCTGAAACTGTCTGGTGGCGAAAAGCAGCGTGTAGCGATTGCCAGAACAATTCTTAAAAACCCCCGTGTCTTGATTTTTGATGAGGCCACTTCAGCGCTGGATAGCCATTCTGAGAAAGCGATTCAACAAGAGTTAGATCGGATTTCTCAGGCCCACACCACTTTAGTCATTGCGCATCGATTGTCTACTATTGTGAGTGCGGATGAGATTTTGGTACTGGATCAAGGAAGTGTGATTGAACGGGGAAGTCATGCTGAGCTTCTTGCCTTGAATGGCCGTTATGCCCGTATGTGGGCGCTTCAGCAGCAAGGTGAAGAAACGCAAGCTGATGTCCCCTTTAGTCTTGCATAGCAATTTACGAAAAACCACTTTGTATGACAAGGATTTACTGATATTGTTGAGCCCATCCCTAGCTCAAGAATTGTGGTATTACTCATAAGATGCGATACGTTTACTTCATGCGTCATTTGCGCCGGCTAGTCCTGATCTGTTTTATTGGGGTGCCACTTTCTCCGGCATTTGCCATGCATCACACTGAATCGCTTACGGCAACTCAGGCGAATGTTCGAACTGTGAATGTAAAAACAGGCGCAGTTTCGCCTCGCCAAAAACCGCATGCAGTATTGGCGCGTCATCGTCGCGTGTTTTCACCCAAGGCCTCTCCAAGAGCACTTGCTCCTGAGCCACGTGATACGCGCAATGATTTGCCAGATGGCTTATCGCTGCTCTCCAATGCGGCGTATATTTATGATGAGACCAATCAGAAGGTGCTGGCTGACCGGAATCCGGATCAGGTTCAGCCCATCGCATCCATCACCAAACTTATGACGGCAGTCGTGGTGCTGCAACAGGGCTTGCCCTTGGATGAGTTGATTGAAATTGATGAAGCAGATGTAGATAAGTTGCGCCATACGCATTCCTTGCTCAAGGTGGGTACTCGCTATACACGAAGAGATTTGTTGCTGATGGCTCTAATGGCATCAGAGAACCGGGCTGCAGCTGCGTTGGGCAGGAGTGTTCCTGAAGGTCGCGAGGCTTTCATTGCACGCATGAATGCTGTTGCGGCGCAATTAGGAATGAATCACACGCATTTTGAAGATACCAGTGGTTTGAATGGCCAAAATCAATCTTCTGCAAGAGACTTGGCTTTACTTGTTCATTTTTCCGCAGGTTACCCCGTCATACAAGAGTTCACAACGACACCCCAAGCCGTCATTGCGCCTGCGATAGGTGGGCGCCCCTATGTATTTAGAAACACCAATATGATCGTGCGACAGGGTCAATGGGATGTGGTGGTATCCAAGACTGGTTTCATCAATGAATCTGGTCAATGTTTGGTCATGCAGGCAAGGATTGATGGCCGTTTAACGACTATGGTGCTGCTGGATTCTCATGGCCGTTTTTCTCGTATCAATGACGCCCAGCGTGTACGAAAATGGCTAGAGTATCGCGCTGTGCAGGAAGCTAAATTAGGTCAGCGAGACGTGAGTCCTAAACTGAACTCTCAAGCTCGTAGCTGATCACTCTTTTAGTTTCTTTCTGACTGGTAAAAATAATGCGTATTGGCTTATTCGTCACCTGCTTGGTAGATGCGATGCGCCCCAGTATTGGTTTTGCCTCGGTTTCTTTGCTTGAGGCGGCAGGCTGCGAAGTCACCATCCCCGATACCCAGACCTGTTGTGGTCAACCTGGATTTAATTCTGGTGATCGGCCTTCGGGCATTCAATTAGGCTTGGCTTTCTTGCGAGACTTTGAAGGCTTTGACGCCATCGTTGCGCCTAGTGGATCGTGTATTGGAATGATTCACGATTACCCCACACTTTTTAAAGATGATTTGGCCTTGCAGGCGCGATTGAATGTGCTGACTGCAAAATGTTATGAGCTCACTGATTTCTTGGTGAATCATGCGCCCAAGCCGCTAAGTCCAGGGCGGTTGAGTATGACGGTGAGCTATCACGATAGCTGTACTGGTCTGCGTCAGCTAGAGATCAAATCGCAACCACGTTTTTTGTTGCAGCAGACTCAGGGAGTGGAACTGCGCGAAATGAAGGATGCCGAAATTTGCTGTGGCTTTGGTGGTAGCTTTTCAATCAAGCTAGGTGATATCGCGACGCAAATGGCCGATAAGAAGTGCGCTCATGCGCTTGAAACGGGTTGTGATGCCATTGTGGGCGGAGATTTGGGTTGCCTGTTGAACATCGAAGGGCGCTTGCGTCGCCGGGGTGATCCGCATACCCAAGTGAAGCATGTGGCTGAGCTTTTAGCTGAGTCTCTTGTGAACCCGCAGCTTGAAAAATCATGAAGATTCGCTCTGAGCAATTCAAAGGTAATGTACGAAAGCAGTTAGCCGATGAAGCGCTGCAATCTAATTTGAGTCGCTTTGGTGGGGGATTCGCTGATAGACGCCGGGATGCTTTGGTTAAGGTAGATGACTTTGAGGCGTTGCGCGATCGTGGAGCCAGTATTCGCGCCGAAGTTTTAGAGAATCTCGATTATTGGCTTCTTAAATTTGAAGCAGAAGCACAGCGACGGGGAACCCAGGTGCATTGGGCAGAGACGGGTGCTGAGGCGAATCAGATTTTATTGAATATCGCGCGCAATGCGGGTGTGCAACGCGTGGTGAAATCTAAATCCATGGTAAGTGAAGAGTCAGGTCTGAATGAGGTGTTGACTGAGGCGGGGATGACTGTCACGGAAACCGATTTAGGCGAATACATTTTGCAGCTTGCGAATGAACCTCCTTCGCACATCATCGCACCGGCTATACACAAGAGTCGTGATGAGGTTTCAGCTCTGTTTGAAAAGCATCATGGCACCCCTCGCACAGACGACATTCCTTCACTATGTGAAGAAGCGCGCGGTCAACTACGTCCCCATTTTTTGGCTGCGGATATGGGCGTGTCGGGCGGGAATTTTCTGATTGCAGAAACAGGTTCTGTCACTATCGTGACGAATGAAGGTAATGGCCGAATGGTGACGACCTTGCCGCGCGTGCATGTGGCGATGACAGGTATTGAGAAGGTGCTCCCTACCCTAGAAGACTTGAGTGCTATTCTGCGACTCTTGCCACGTTCGGCAACCGGTCAGGATATTACCAACTATGTTTCGATTCTGACGGGTGTGCGGGATGAAGGGGCGATGGATGGCCCGCAGGAAAACCACGTGATTTTGGTGGATAACGGCAGAAGCCGTTTGTTGGGGGGGGATTTGCATGATGCCTTGCGCTGCATTCGTTGTGGTGCCTGTATGAATCATTGCCCGGTGTATCAAAACATTGGAGGTCATGCCTATGGCTGGGTGTATCCGGGTCCCATCGGTGCGATCTTAACTCCGGCTTTTTTGGGTCTAGAGAAGGCGCTGGATTTGCCTCAAGCCTCCACGCTATGTGCTGCGTGTGAGGTGGTGTGTCCTGTCAGGATTCCTCTACCCGATTTAATGCGGGTATTGCGTGAGAAAGAACTCACACAAGGATTACGGCCTTGGCATGAGCGGCTTTCAATTCGATTATGGCGTTGGTTAGCGCTGCACCCTGGTTGGTATGCTTTCGCTGCACGCTGGGGAACGCGTTTACTGAGAGGGATGGCAGGCAGCGATCGCCTGCTGCATACACTGCCTGGCTTAGATGGATGGACTCAGGGTAGGGATATGCCCGCTCCTCAGGGTGAAACCTTTCGCGACCAGTGGCGCAAGAAACAGGCCGCTGAGCGAAAAATCATCCCCATTCGGCTTGATTCATCACCGTCTGAAAAAAAAGCAGGACTTAAGAAATGAGCGCGCGCGATCGAATTCTGGAGCGAGTGCGTGCGGGTTTAAAACGACCCACACCCGTTTCGGTTGCGAGACCTGAAAGATCTTTGGCGCCCATGGCGCGCCCTGTTTCGCATCTGTTGAATGACTTTATTGCGCGAGCAGAGTCCTTGCAGAGTACCGTTGCTCAAGTCGCTGATTTGAATGCTGTTCCCGCAGCGGTTGCTGAGTATTTACAGGCTCAGGGCCTGCCTCGGAAAAGTGTCATTTGGCCAAGTTTGAAAGCCTTAGACTGGTTTTCCTCGGGTTTGACAGCTGAAGCAAGGCCTCCCGTTAGCGAGGATCGTTTAGGGATCACAGAGACCTTCTGTGGCATTGCTGAAACAGGAACACTTTTGCTGCATTCTGGGGTAGACCATTTTTCCACCACCAGTTTATTGCCCGAAACCCATATTGCTATTTTGCGCGTGGATCGGCTTGTGGAGCGCATGGAGCAAGCCTTTGCTTTGATGCAATCCGAGTTAGATCAATTGCCCCGTGCCACTAATTTTATTTCCGGCCCCTCCCGCACCGCCGATATTGAGCAGACCATCGTTATCGGGGCGCATGGCCCACGGCGCGTACACATCATTCTGGTGGGATAATGTGATGGGATCCGTTAGAATAAGTAATTAGCTCAAAAGAATTTGAGCCGAACCAATTTTTACACCTCTCTAGAAACGGGAAAATTATGGACTCCTCCGCAATTGGCATCATCGAACTCGGAATCGTTGTCATCCTTACTTTGATCATCGTGGTCTTCGCTAAACATAGCAGTCACTGAGTACAGCACTCCCGGCAGAGGGACTCCCCTCTGCCCCAGCGCTTGAGGCGCTGCTTCCCCTCTGTTTAATCCAAGATCGTCACTGGTTACGATCTCGTTGGGGGTTTGCGCGCCAAGAGGCTGCAAAAAATAAATCTAATCTCACCCCTGCGGGCAACGCAACGAGTCCGCGCACAGTATCCACTTCAAAAAAACCAGGACCCAAAAATCAACCGGTTGAAGCACCCCACACCGCCACATCTGATCCTTTATTAGAAAAAATAGAACGTTGGCGTCAGCGTTGTCGGCGCTCGATGCAGCGCTTTGCGGCACGTCAAGCCGCTCTTCCTCAACCCGTATTTGAGGGCGGCTTACCCGTTGAAGAGGCCCGGGATCAGATTGCTGCGGCGATTCGTGACAATCCTGTCACCATCATATGTGGTGAAACAGGCTCGGGTAAGACTACCCAGATTCCTAAGATTTGTTTGTCGCTTGGCCGCGGTGTAGCGGGCATGATTGCCTGCACGCAACCCAGAAGAATTGCGGCGCGCACGGTGGCGCAGCGGATTGCGTTTGAGCTCTCATCAGAAATCGGCCAGCACGTAGGTTTTAAAATCCGATTTACCGATCGCAGCTCAGAGCGAACCTTTATCAAAGTGATGACGGATGGAGTGCTGCTGGCTGAGATCCATGAAGATCGTTTTTTAAGTGCCTACGACACCCTCATCATTGATGAGGCGCATGAGCGCAGCCTGAACATTGATTTCTTGATGGGCTATGTCTCGCAATTGGTTACAAAGCGCCCCGATCTGAAAGTGGTGATTACTTCTGCGACCTTAGAGGCTGATCGTTTATCCAAGCATTTTAACAATGCCCCCGTGATTGAAGTCTCAGGGCGAACCTATCCTGTGGAAGTGCGCTGGAAGCCTTTGGGTGAGCCCGAAGATAAAGAGGAACGCGATGGCCGCGACCCACGCACGGGTTTGCTCGATGCGATTGATGAACTGGCCGCTCTGTCTTATGAAGGCGATATTTTGGTGTTTCTTCCCGGTGAGCGCGAGATTCGCGAAGCCCACGAAGCACTCAAGCACCATCATCCTCCCCACACTGAAATACTTCCCCTGTATGCGCGGCTCTCCATACAGGAACAGGATCGCGTATTTAAATCTGCAGTAGGGCGGCGGATTGTGTTGGCGACGAACGTCGCCGAAACCTCATTGACTGTGCCTGGTATTCGCTATGTCGTGGATACAGGTTTGGCAAGGGTCAATCGCTACAGTGTGCGCAATAAAGTCACGCAACTCCAAGTAGAAAAAATCTCTCAAGCTGCCGCTAAACAGCGGGCTGGGCGTTGCGGTCGTGTTGCTGCAGGGGTGTGTATTCGCTTGTACTCGGAAGAAGATTTCAATTCGCGTTCGGCTTACACCACGCCAGAGATTCTGCGCAGTTCACTGGCAGGCGTGATCTTGCGCATGGAGTCATTGAAACTCGGACACGTGGAAGCGTTTCCTTTCATTGATCCTCCTGCTCCGAAGATGATTGAGGATGGCTATCAACTCTTGCATGAGTTGGGGGCGGTGGATGGTGAGCGGCAATTGACTGCGCTAGGCCGAGAAATGGCGAAGCTTCCGGTTGATCCTCGTATCGCTCGGATGTTGTTAGCGGGTAGAGATTTTCAGAGCTTAAAAGAGATTTTGATTGTAGCGGCGGCCTTATCCATTCAAGATCCTCGCGAAAGACCGATGGAGCATCGGCAAGCGGCGGATGAACGCCATCGCCAGTTTGCGCATGAGCATTCAGATTTCTTAGGCTTGCTGAATTTATGGGTATTCTTTGAGCAGGCCTCTGAACGACTTTCACAACGTAAGCTACAAGCGCTGTGTCGTGAGAACTTTCTGTCCTTCACCCGCATGCGTGAGTGGCGCGATATTCATCAGCAACTGAGTAGCTTAGCTGCAGAGATGGAATGTCGTTTGAGTACCCTGCCCGCGACCTTTGAGCAATTGCATCGCGCATTGTTGGCGGGACTATTGGGCCAGATTGGATGTAAAGATCCTGAGGCAGATGAATACTTAGGTGGACGCGGAATTCGTTTTTTGATTGCGCCTGGTAGTCCTTTAGCCAAGCTAAAACCAAAGTGGATCATGGCTGCCGAGATTTCTGATACCACGCGTCTGTATGCCCGTTTTGTAGCCAAGATCGAGCCGGATTGGGTTGAGCCTGCAGCGGCCCATCTGACTAAGCGGAGTTACTTTGATCCAAGCTGGGATCGTAAAGCCGCTCAAGCTTCGATCCATGAGCAGATCACTTTGTATGGCTTGACTTTGGTGCCCCGGCGAAGGGTGCGCATGGGGCCGATTGATCCCTCCCAAGCGCGCGAACTGTTTATTCGTCATGCCTTGGTATCTGCGGAATGGGAATGCAAAGCCGGATTTTTTCTGCATAACCAATCTCTGGTGAAAGAAGTGGA
>CAIVHB010000005.1 GCA_903905585.1 uncultured Ferrovum sp.
CCCAGCCTGTTTCAGCACTCAGCCCTCGCCGGCCAAATGAACCCCCTATTAAGCTTACATCTGTACCTTGATCATCACGACCATTTTTGGTGTTAATAACTAAACTACCTCCCATGGTATTTAATCCAAAAAGAGGATTGGACCCCGGAAGCAAATTAATAGATGACACTGCATTCATAGGAATGAGATCCCAATTCACGATATCCCCAAAGGATTCATTAAATCGAATTCCATCAAAATAAACCGTCAATCCTACTGGGGCACCTAGGGTTGATGTTGCTGAAAACCCTCTATAAAGAACATCGTTTTGATAAGGACTACCTGTGCCATTACTCACAGTAACCGAGCCAAGGTTGTTGTTTAACAAATCCGCCACATTTAATGGGCCTTGCTCTTCGATATCTTTAGCCCTAAGGGTTTGAACATTTGAGGGGACTTCTCTGATTGATTGCCCAACACCGGATAAAGGAGTAACTGAAATCACGTCAATTTTTTCAAGGTTTGGGGTGCTATCTTCAGAGAACGCATCCCCCAAGCTAAGCGCTAGAACTCCGGTAATGAGGGACCGAACACCTTGTTGTTTATTCCATTTCATTATTAAAATTATCCTCAAGTTATTATTTTCGGTCACAATTTTGTTTAGGTTTGCGCCATTATCATGAAATAAACCTGTATATGATTTTGGATTATTTCAATTTTTCTCTTTTAAGTACCGGGTCTCCCTCCCGTCAAACTCGGGAAAAACTCCCGATTTCTTTCACATAACCACTTTGGAACCCGCTAAAGCCAATACTTCCATACAAAAGAATGATGATTTCGTCAGGCGGGGCTAGTATCCTTAGCGGTTTGGGCTGAGGCATAGTCTTTAACTCGGCTTTTTTTTGAGGGAGTCATTCGGAATGCGTATTTGTATAGTGGGTGGCGGCGGCGCCATTGGTGGATATTTAGCAGTATCTCTGGCCCGTGCGGGCAATGATGTGACCGTTATGGCACGCGGCGCAACACTGAAGGCCATTCAGGAACGCGGCTTACAGCTCATCATGGAAAACGAGCCTGCTCCCCTCGAAGCTAAAGTCAAAGCCGTTGAAAAGCTCACCGAAGCCGGCCCTCAAGACCTGATTATTCTTGCCGTCAAAGCGCATCAAGTCACCCCCGTCGCAGCGGATCTGAAGACCATGCTGGATGCCAATCCAGAATGTGTATTGATCCCCATGCAGAATGGCATTCCCTTCTGGTATTTTCAGCGCCATGGCGGCCCCTTAGAAGGGCGTTCAGTTGAAACCGTGGATCATGGCGGCGAAGTCATGAAGCAGATCAATCCCAATCAAATCATTGGCTGCGTGGTGTACCCTGCCACGACCACTGAAGGGCCTGGCATTATCAAGCACGTTGAAGGCAACCGGTTCCCCATCGGCGAACTCGATGGCCAGATCAGTGATCGTGCCACCAAGATTTCTGAAGCGTTTGTCGCTGCAGGTTTGAAGTCACCTGTTCTCGACAATATTCGCGCTGAAATCTGGTTGAAACTCTGGGGCAACATGACCTTTAACCCCATTAGCGCTTTGAGCCATGGCACCCTGGAAGGCATTTGCCAATACCCTCTTACCCGTGACCTTGCTCGCATGATGATGACCGAAGCGCAAACCATTGCGAACAAACTCAACATCACTTTCCGTGTAGATATTGAACGTCGTATCGCTGGGGCCGAGAAAGTAGGTCGCCACAAGACCTCTATGTTGCAAGACTTAGAAGCCGGAAGAGCATTAGAAATAGATGCATTGTTAGGCTCGGTGATTGAGTTAGGTCAAATGACCGACACGCCCACCCCTTGCCTGACCACCGTCTTTGCACTCACCAAGCACTTAGACGACAACGTGCAAGCCAGCAGCGGAAAACTTGCACTACCCCAGCTCCCCGCCTACGAAGACTTCTAATCAGTCTTTGCGTGGGCCTGAGAGAATACTCTCGGGCTCACGCCCGTTCAGACGCGCTAATTCTCGCAATAGCGCGGAATGATCTAAGCCTGCATCTCCATGCTCATTCGCATCGGCAAAGAGTTGTTGCAATAAGCCCGTTACCGGTAATTGCAATCCACTTTCTCGCGCCTCGGCAAGAGCGGTGGTCAAATCTTTAAGCTGCGTTTGAATGGCGCCACCCGGAACAAAGTTTTGGGTCAGCATGCGCTCACCATGCAATTCCAATATTCTACTTTCAGCAAACCCCCCGCGAATCGCGGCGCGAACTGCAACGGGGTCTGCCCCGCCTTGGGCAGCCAACATGAGCGCCTCTGCAACGGCCCCTATCGTTACCCCTACTATGATTTGATTGGCAAGTTTTGCCAGTTGACCTGAGCCCGCTGGGCCCACAAAGGTCACCCGTCCAAGCGCAGATAAGATCGGGGTCAATTCTGCAACACGACTGGCTTCTCCGCCTGCCATGATTGCCAAAGTACCTTGCTCAGCACCTACAACCCCGCCCGACACAGGCGCATCCAATGCAGAACCCCCCAAACCCTTTAAACGCTGAAAATGCATCCGAGCCGTGGCGGGGGGAATAGAACTCATATCCACCACACATGCACCAGGCATCATTGCTGAAGCCACCCCTGAACAGTGGGGGCCGACTTCAGACCCGAATAAGACCTCAGTCACTGCTGGCCCATCGCTCAACATCGTGAACACGACAGAGGCATTTTTAATGGCTTCATGCGCAGATTCACACATCTTGAGCCGCTTAGATTGTGTGTCATCGCACTCTTTTAGCAATCTTTGACAGGCAAGGGGCGAACGATTCCAAACCTGTAGGGCATGTCCTGCAGCCAGCAAGCGCTTCGCCATGGGCAAGCCCATTCGCCCTAAACCTAGAAAAGCTAATTGACTCATCTATCGTGTATCCTCTAAAAGCTGTGATGGGATTGGATCAAACTCTAAGCTCAACATGCGTCAACCCATGCAGCGATGATGTAAACGCCAATGATTGGCGAGTAAGGATAAAGATAATGAATGAGCGAAGCGAACTCCTCAAGAACATTGATAGTCACTGCGAAACCCTAGAAGAACAACTGATTGCCTGGCGCAGGGATTTTCATGCGCACCCTGAGCTCTCAAATCGAGAGTTTCGCACTGCGGGTATTGTTGCTGCACACCTTCGCGAACTTGGACTTAAGGTTCAAGTAAATATAGCCCACACAGGTGTAGTGGCTCTCCTTGAAGGCGCGCACCCCGGCCCTGTTGTAGCACTTCGCGCCGACATGGATGCCCTGCCAGTTGCGGAAGAAGTAGATCTCCCCTTTGCATCTGAGGTCACGGCCAACTATGAAGGCAAAACAGTTTCAGTCATGCATGCCTGCGGTCACGATGCCCACACAGCAATTTTGATGTGCGTAGCCAGCGTGTTGACTGCGCAAAAATCCAACTTGAAAGGCAGCATTAAATTCATTTTTCAGCCGGCAGAAGAACAAGCTCCCAGAGGCGAAGAGGGGGGCGCTGAATTGATGATCAAGCAAGGGGTATTAGAAAACCCAGCCCCTGCTGCCATTTTTGGTTTGCATGTGATTGCGGGTATAACAACTGGGCAGATCGGGTATCGATCTGGCCCCACCATGGCTAGCTCAGACACCATGCGCATTACAGTTGAAGGTTGCCAATGCCATGGCGCCATGCCCTGGATGGGGATTGACCCGATCGTCGTCGCGTCCCAAGTTGTGATGGGTTTGCAAACCATTGAAAGTCGCCAAGTAGACGTCACCCGCGAACCCAGCATCATTTCAGTGGGATCGATTCATGGTGGTGTACGCGACAATATCATTCCCGATCGTGTGGAGCTCTTAGGTACGATTCGCACGTTTGATGAGACCATGCGCTCCGATATCGCAGAGCGCGTAGAACGTACCGCAACGCACATCGCACAATCGGCCGGTGCAACTGCAAAAGTGGAAGTGGAACGTGGTTACGATGTCACCATTAACCATCCTGCTTTGACTGCACAAATGGTCCCCACCCTTGAGCGCGTAGCCGGCAAAGACAAGGTGTTTATCAGCCCCAAACTCACGGGCGCTGAAGACTTTTCACGCTATCAACAGCGTATTCCGGGCTTCTTTTTCTTTCTTGGAATTACCCCTGAAACCACACCTCGTGATCAAGTTGCCTCCAATCATTCGCCCAGATTTTATGTGGATGAATCTGGTCTGCTTTTAGGTGCGCGGACCTTAGCCCATCTTGCGGTGGATTACCTGAATACCCCAAGTTAAAACGAATTAGAACACCAAGATCACTCAGAACTCGGATACTCTGCAAGTTATCCAAACTTACTGAACATATCCATTACTTGAGCCCCTTGCCATGAAATGCGAGTGCCTCTCTGACAGGCGCAAAACTCAATCGATGTTCTGGTGTGGGAGGTAGTTTTAACAATAAGGCTCGATGTGCCACTGTAGGGTAGCCTTTATGTCGATCAAAACCCCATTCTGGATAGCGTTCATGCATTTCCTGTAAAACAGCATCACGAGCAGTTTTTGCTAAAATCGAGGCAGCAGAAATAGCTGGCTCTAAGCGATCTCCTCCCACAATGCAGCGCGTATGAATCCCAAAATCAGGGGCTCGGTTGCCATCTACCAATACAACATGAGGCTGCACAGCCAACAACTGCACCGCTCTTTGCATTGCCAAGAGAGTGGCCTTCAAAATATTGAGTTGATCAATCTCTAAGGCTGTGGCACTCGCAATCGCCCAAGCCTTTGAGTGCTCTTTAATCCGTGGTGCGAGTAGGTCTCGTTTTTTTTCAGAGAGCTTTTTGGAATCATCCAACCCTGCGATGGGTATGAGCGGATCTAGGATCACTGCCGCCGCATAGACGGGTCCAGCGAGTGGGCCTCGGCCGGCCTCATCCACTCCACACACCCAGTTTGCTAACACAAGAAAGCTCGCAATTCCCTGATCAATTTAACCAAGGTGCCAATGCATCACATATTGCTTTGGGCGAATCCGTGATCAGGCTGCCATGAAGCTCTAAAAAGCGCGCCTCTAGAGCCTGTCGAGTCTTGCCATCAGAAACTAAATTTGCCAATGCGCGCGCTAAATTTTCCGGAGTGGCATCTTCCTGCAAGATTTCAGGCACCAACCAATCCTGAGCCAAAATATTCGGCAAACTCACGAAGGGGAGGTGTTTGCGAGCACGCACCATGCGTGCAGTGATTGAAAATAAGCGATAGGTCACCACCATAGGGCATCCACATAGTGCCGCTTCTAAGGTTGCAGTCCCTGAAGCCACTAATCCTACATCAGAGGCCGTCAAGGCCTGAATCGCATGGCCATGCATAAGCGTAATGGGCAAGGTCCCCTCGGGTTCAGTGCGCCACATTGCCTCATTGAAAAGATCATAAGTTTGTCGTGTTGCTAAAGGGACGAGAAAGCGAATTTTAGGAAATTTGAGATGTAAGCGCTTTGCTGTTTGAACAAATAACTCAGCATGAAACTTTAATTCAGAAATTCGACTGCCGGGCAAAAGAGCAACCACTGGATCCGTTCCGGAAATTTTTAATGCTTCACGCGCAGCGGCACGATGAGGGGGACGAGGAAGTTCGCTCGCAATGGGGTGACCGATCCAACGCGTAGGTATTCCTGCACGCTCAAAAATCGCAGGCTCAAATGGAAAAATAGCGAGCACAGCATTCACCGCAGTCTTGATGCCAGGTAGTCGACCTTTGCGCCAAGCCCATACCGTAGGCGCAACACATTGCACAGTAGTGATTCCTGATTTTTTTAAGCGGCGACTCAGCCCCAAATTGAAATCAGGCGCATCTACCCCGATAAATAGTTCAGGGGGTTTTAATTCAAAATGGGTAGCAAGTTCTCTTCGGATGCGCAGCAAACGCGGAAGATGACGAATGACTTCTAAGTAACCTCGCACCGATAATACTTCCATGGGATAGAGGCTACGCGCTCCTTCTGCCTGCATTTTGGGGCCAGCAATACCTTCAAACTCTAGATGCGGCCATCGTAACTTGAGGGCGCGAATGACTTCGGCCCCAAGATAATCTCCGGATGCTTCTCCAGCAACAATGCCAATTCGCACAGAGGATTCCTAGCGCAAAATACCGCGGGTACTTCCCGCAAGAAACTCCACCATCAGCTGTAGTTCTGGAGTGTGTTCAGCCTGGATTGCGATCTGAGCTTGTGCTTCTTCATAAGAAAGACCGTTTCGATAAAGGGCACGGTAGGCATTCTTAATTTCTGCAATTGCTTCAGGACTAAATCCTCTTCGTTTCAGACCTTCACTATTAATACCCCGCGGTGCTGCAGGGTTGCCAGCAATAAGCATAAAGGGAGGAATGTCTTGCGTAACGACTGCTGAAATCCCGCAAAAACTATGAGCGCCTACTTGCACAAATTGGTGAACACCTACGAATCCACCTAAAGTCACCCAATCGCCAATATGCACATGACCGGCCAAGGTTGCGTGGTTCGCTAGCACAGTATGACTCCCCACTGTACAGTCATGTGCAATGTGAACATAAGCCATGATCCAGTTATCATTACCTAATCGGGTATAACCCAGATCTTCTTCTGTGCCGCGATTTAAAGTGCAGAATTCACGTATGGTATTGCGATGACCTATTTCAAGTCGGGTGGGCTGGTCACGATATTTTTTATCTTGAGGTGCTTCGCCAATAGAACAATGAGAATAAATGATGTTCTCTTCGCCAATCGAAGTAGGCCCGGCCACTCGCGTATAAGCACCAATCTTAGTGCGGGCACCGATCTTGACCCCTGCTTCAATAATGGCAAAAGGTCCTACCTCAACCCCTGAAGCAAGCTCAGCGGAAGGATCAATCAGAGCAGAAGGGTGGATAAGTGAATCGATCAAAGTGCCTTTTCCGTGCACAGTAAATCACCTTCAGCAACCACGACACCATCTACTCTCGCTTTTGCACTGAATTTCCAGATGCGATGAACGCAACGAATCAACTCAGACTCAAGTATTAACTGATCACCTGGAAAAACAGGTTTTTTAAAGCGCGCTTTATCAATACCCACAAAATAACTCACCGTTTTATCGGCTGGTTTTTGATCGGCAGTCTTGAAGGAGAGAATAGCTGAAGCCTGAGCTAATGCCTCAATAATCAGCACACCGGGCATCACGGGGTGGTGTGGAAAATGTCCCGTAAAAAATTGCTCATTCACAGTAACATTCTTCAAAGCAACAATCTTTTTACCCGGCTCAACTTCCAACACTTTATCCAGCAATAGGAACGGATAGCGATGTGGCAGATATTCCAATATTTCTTTTAAGTCCATGCCGTTCAAGATTGTCCATCCTCCGTGGTGTCGTTCTGTTGCCGTTTTAAAGCATGTATGGTTTTAGTTAACTCTGGCAAGCTGCGCAATGAGGCCAAAGTATTCATCCAAGTTCTGTGCGGTTGACTAGGAATAGAAGAAGTATAAACACCAGGCACAGAAATGGATTTAGTAATTAAGGAAAATCCTGAGATAGTGGTTCCATCACAAATTTCTACATGACCCACTATACCTACCCCTCCACCAATTCGGCACCCTTTACCAACGTGGGTGCTTCCTGAAATGCCTGTACAACCTGCAATTACGGTATGCGCACCAATTCTTACGTTGTGCCCAATTTGAATCAGATTATCAAGCTTCACACCATCTTCTATGATCGTGTCGTCTAATGCACCTCGATCAATCGTGGTATTAGCGCCTATTTCAACATCGTTACCAATCAGTACACGACCAATCTGAGGGATTTTGATCCAGGAAGACCCTGACCAAGCCATACCAAATCCGTCTGCGCCTATCACGACTCCCGAATGCAAAATACAACGCTGCCCCACTGAGCAAGCGTCATAAATAGTGACGCCATCATGCAAGAAAGATCCTGCACCCACTTCCACCCCGCTTCCTATTCTTACCCCAGCCCCTAGTACCACACCCTCATGCAGGCGCGTATCTGCCGCCACAGACGTATGCGGACCGACGCTGCAGTTGGCAGGAATATGAGCCGTAGGATCAATCACTGCACTGGGATGCACCCCTGGTTGGGGACGTTTTTCAGGGTAGAGAAGCTGTGCTGCTTTGGCATAGCTGGCATACGCATTGCGCACCACCAATCTAGGAACCTGAGTCCCATCTCGGTCTGCGTCGCCAACAATCACTGCCCCAGCTTTCGTGTTGCCTAACTGGGGTCGATAGCGAGGGTTAGAAAGAAAACTTAAATGATGAGGTTCTGCTCGTTCTAAAGTGGCAATACCACTAATTGTGGTATTGCCATTCCCAATCATTTCCGCATCAATCGCTTTCGCAAGATCGGCAAGTAGCCACATCGATGCTCTTAACCTTACTTATCGGCTAGAGCCTTCAACACTCTTTCTGTGATATCGATTTTGGGCCCAGCATAAATCGCATCTTGCAGAATGAGGTCGTATTTCTCGGCCTCTGCTAATTCTTTAATCACTTTGTTTGCTCGCTCTTGAACTGCGGCCAACTCTTCATTACGTCGTGTATTTAAGTCTTCTCGGAACTCACGTTGCAAGCGCTGAAAATCACGATTCATCGAGGCTAAATCACGTTCTTTTCGTGAGCGTTCAGACTCACTCATAGTCGCCCCATCTTTAGTCAGTTGGTTCTGTAGTTCTTGAGTTTGTTTAGCCAATCTTTGCAAACTTGCATCGCGATCCGCAAATTCTTTTTCGAGCTTACGTTGAGACTTCTGGGCAGGGGACGCTTCACGAAAAATTCTTTCGGTCTGTACAAAGCCAATTTTTAACTCAGCTGCTTGCAGTAAAGGAGCAGCAAGAACCAAGGCGGAAAAAACCAAAATACTTAAACGTTTCACAATGCTCTCCATCTCAAAAATCGAATTTTTTTAAGCAGGCACTCAGAAGGAGCTACCCAAGGTAAATTGCAGACGTTCGGTGATGTCTACAGGTTCAGTTTTGACAGGAACAGCGTAGCTAAATTTAAGAGGCCCAACGGGTGAGTACCATGTCAATGCTGTTCCTGCAGACATGCGCATTGTTGCGAAACTCAGAGACTCTGAAGAGGAATACACGTTACCCGCATCTGCAAAGAAGGATAAGCGAACAGATTTATCTGTTTTCACGCCGGGGAAGGGGAACAGCAACTCACCCTGTAAGATCACGAGCTTATTGCCGCCCACTGCTACGTTGGTATTAGGATCGCGTGGTCCTAGAGTGCTTGTTGCAAAACCCCGTACTGAACCCACACCACCACCGAAGAAATTTTTGAAAAATGGAAGCGTTTGCCCATCTAACCCGTTTGCCAATCCCAACTGGCCATTCATCGATACGCTCACTCTAGGCAGGTACAAATCGGTCAGTGGAACAAGATACTGACCCTGCACATCAACACGGTAATAGCGCAGATCACTACCTGGAACACCCATTTCTAAACTATAGCGCTGCAAGAAACCTTTAGTTGGATATAACAAACTATCTCTACTGTCACGCGAAAAGCTTCCACTCAACTTAAAAGTTTGCGTCTGCTGTCCAAAGGTATTCACAAAATTGATGTAAGTGGTTGGGCTGGTGTTAAAAACACCGAGCTTGGTGTGTTCATAGCCTGCCCCCACCCCCACTGCATCCACTTCAGACAAAGGAATTGAAAAGTTAATGTCGGCACCGTAAGTTTCACTTTGGTACGGCGCTACGCCGCTCAGGGAACTGGTGTCTGTTTTGCGATCATAAACTGAATAGCCGCGACCGATTCCCTCCTCAGTCCAGTAAGGATTGAAGTAACTTACTGAGATGGTTCGGGTGAGAGAGCCAGTATTCAAAGCAAGCGTCAGAGAATTACCCGTACCAAAAATATTATTTTGGCTCACGCTGGTGCTCAAAATGACTTTTTGTGCAGATGAGTACCCTGCCCCCAATTGAATGCTTCCTGTGGATTTTTCAGTAAGCGCGAAATTCACATCTACTTGATCTGTGGTACCTGGGACGGGAACAGAATCTACGTTTATTTCAGAGAAGAAACCCAAACGTTCTAGTCTGGTTTTAGAGCGATTCACCCTATCAATCGAATACCAAGCCCCCTCCAATTGACGAATCTCTCGACGCACCACCTCGTCTCGTGTTTTGGCATTACCTGTTACGTTGATGCGACGAACATAAACGCGACGACCTGGATCAACAGAAAAATTGAAGCTGGCCGTAGCTTTTTCTTTGTCTGTCTGGGGTTCAGCATTCACGTTGGCAAACGAGTAACCTTCATTTGCCAAACGATCGCTTATTTTTTTGATTGACTCAGTGACGTTCTCACGAGAAAAAGGTTCGCCCGGCTGCACAGTAATGAGCTTATGTAACTCTTCCTCAGAAATGGGAAATATGCCAGACATGGTGACATTTGTTACGGTATAAACTTTGCCTTCAGTAATATTGACTGTGATAAAAATCGCATCACGCTCAGGAGTAATTGATACCTGAGTGGAATCAATATTGAAATCTAAGTACCCTTGATTCTGATAATAAGAACGCAGTGTTTCCAAATCGCCTGATAGCTTTTGCTTGGAGTACTGATCGTTTTTGGAGTACCACGTAAACCACCCTGGGGTAGTCATCGTCATCATGCCAACCAAATCGGATTCAGGGAAAGTTTTTGCACCGTTAATGTGAATATCCTGAATGCGCGCCACCTCACCTTCATCAATATCAAATGTCAGTGCAACTCGGTTGCGTTCCAAATTTTTAACTGAGGTGGTGATTTTGGCTGAGTAACGACCACGACCTTGATATTGGCGTCGTAATTCTTTTTCCGCACGATCCAGAAGTGATTGATCGTAGATACGTGATTCGGCTATACCAACTTGTTTGAGGCCGTCTTTCAAGGAGTCTTTGCTGATATCTTTTGCACCGACGATATCCATCGTGAATATGGTAGGACGCTCTTGAACCGAGATAATCAAGACATCTTTATCTATCGAAATTTTTACGTCTGAAAAGAAACCTGTAGCAAATAATGCCTTAATCGATTCTGATGCCTTAGCATCGTCGATCACATCCCCAACCTTAAGAGGCAGATAATTAAATACCGTTCCTGCTTCAGTTCGCTGAATACCCTCAATACGAATATCTTTAATGGTGACAGCATCTGCTCCAAAAGCAACTCCGGCTATCAGAGCAATAATTAGTGCGAGGGAGCGCAGGAACATAAGTGGTGATTAACCAGAAAAGAAGCGGTTGATATCGTTATAGAAGGCTAGAGCCATCAAGCCAACCAGTAGTGTAAGTCCAACTCGAGTGCCCATCTCCATGATTCGATCAGAAATTGGGCGCCCTGCTATGAACTCGAAACTATAATACAAAAGGTGTCCTCCATCTAGCACAGGCACGGGCAAAAGATTGAGAACGCCAAGACTGACACTCATTAATCCCAGAAAAGCCAAGAAAGGGATGACCCCCAATCTCGCCGAATCCCCTGCCGCAGCCGCGATTTGAAGTGGGCCGCCAATTCCTTTTGCAGAAACAGACCCTACAAGCATACGCCCCATCATTTCTAGCGTCAGCAGACTCAAGTGATAGGTTTTTTGCACTCCCTCAACAAATGCCTGACCAAAAGGCCTTTGTATTGTCACCGTTAACTTGCTTTTCAAAGCAGGGTCAATCGCCACCCCAGCTCCAATCCGCCCCAACTGCGCACCCTGATTCAGCTCAATATCAGGGGTCAAATTCAGTGAAATACTTTTTCCATCTCGCATCAAGGTAATCGCAATCTCTTTGCCAGGATGATTACGCACTATCTTCACCCAATCTGCCCACCCGCTCACCGATTTTCCATCGGCTACCAGTATTTCATCCCCGATCTTTAAGCCTTGTTTTTTAGCAGCACCATCGGGGAGCAAAACACCTAAGCGAGCCGGTATGTTAGGGTCCCATGGGGTTAAACCCATCGCTTGAACGGGGTCTTGATTATCTTTTGGTAAAACATCTAATGAAGGGAGGTGAACCTGATAACGGGTCCCATTATCTCCCTCTACAGCAAGCTCAGTAGATTGACTCCTTAAAGCATTTGCTGTGACCTTAAAACGAAAATCTTGCCAATTGGTCACCTCATTGCCGTCCACCGCTACAACCAGTTGCCCTTCTTTCAAACCCGCTTGCTCAGCAATCGTGCCTGACTGCGGCATATTCAGATAGGGCCTGATTTCAGTCACCCCCAGCATCGCAACCGAACAAAAAAGCCCAATTGCAAGAATGAAGTTAGCAATGGGGCCCGCTGCCACAATTGCAGCTCTGCGCCAAAGCGTTTGTGTATTGAACGCACGTTGCAAATCCTCTGGCGCTACAGGCCCCTCTCGCTCATCCACCATTTTCACATACCCACCAAGAGGAATTGCACAGAGGGTCCACTCGGTTTGATCCTTTCCAAGTTTTCTCATCCATAGCACTGGGCCGAACCCAATAGAAAATCTCAGCACCTTAACACCGCATAGGCGCGCAATACTGTAATGACCAAATTCATGAAAGCTCACCAGTAGTCCCAAAGCAAGCACAAATGCAACGAAGGTATAAGCAGAGGATGAAGCGAAATTCAACATAGTATTAATGTGCCCTGGCCCTTAGCCAAGCCTCCGTCCATTCCCGCGCACAAGTGTCCGCTTCAAACACCGCTTCTAGTGAATCAGCCGGGTTGGCCTGGATGGCTTCCAAACAGGATTCCACCAAACCAGCAATCTCCGTAAATAGAATTCGCTCTTGCAGAAAGGCTTCTACCGCAAGTTCATTGGCAGCATTTAAAATCGCAGGGGCCGTTCCGCCTTGTTGCATTGCAGAATAAGCGAGACGGATACAAGGAAAGCGGCGCTCATCGGGAGCTTCAAACTCAAGCCTTCCAGCCTTAATCAAATCGAGTCTTTCTACGCCAGATTGAATCCTTTTAGGCCAAGCTAATGCATGTGCAATGGGGGTACGCATATCTGCATTACCTAACTGAGCAAGCACAGACCCATCCACATATTCCACCAAGGAATGTATGACACTCTGAGGGTGGATCACGATCTCTACTTGCTCAGGTTGTGCATAGAACAACCAGCAAGCCTCAATCATTTCTAAACCCTTATTCATCATAGTTGCTGAATCTACGGAAATTTTTCGCCCCATGACCCAGTTGGGATGTTTGCAGGCCTCGTCTGGGGTCACTAAATTAAGGGTGGCCGGATCGCGATCTCGAAAAGGGCCACCCGAAGCGGTTAATAAAATGCGCGCAACTCCGCTGGCCTCAAGACCTGCTGAAAAATCCTCAGGGAGGCTTTGAAAAATTGCATTGTGCTCACTATCTACCGGCAACAATTTGGCTCCACTATCTTTCACTGCATCCATAAACAGTGGCCCAGACATCACCAGGGCTTCTTTGTTAGCCAGCAACACCCTCTTGCCGGCCTGCGCAGCAGCTAAAGTAGGGGGTAGACCTGCTGCCCCTACAATTGCGGCCATCACGATACAAACATCTGGGTGACAAGCCATTTCCACAAGTGCAGTGCGACCGCACAGTACGACTGTACTTAGGCCTTCTGAACGTAGAGATTGTCTAAGCATCTCTGCAGCATCACGATCGACTAACACAGCAAATTCTGGAGAATATTGGCGACATTGTTCTAGCAGAGTCTCATGATCTCTCCGGGCGCATAAGGCAATCACCTTAAATTTTTCCGGATGCAACTGAATGACATCCAGCGTACTGCGCCCAATGGATCCTGTTGAGCCTAAAAGGGTAATGCCCTGTGGGGTGAAAGCATGATCAAAAGACATTGTATTTTTCTCCAACCGCAGCCCACACCATTAATCCTGCGGCGACAGGCAAAGCCGCTGTCAAAGCATCGATTCGATCTAAGACTCCGCCATGCCCTGGCAAAACCCAACCACTGTCTTTAACACCTGCACAGCGCTTTAACCAAGATTCAAATAAATCGCCTTCTACCCCTAATAGTGCAAGCAGCATCAAGGCGGGGAACCAATACCAACCCGCCACATGAATGACCAAAGCCAATTGTGTATCGAAAATCGAAACTTCACGCAATACAAATCCGAAACATACGACACCAATTATTGCGCCTAAAACACCTTCCCAGGTTTTTCCTGGACTGATTGAAGGCGCTAGAAGTCTTCGACCAATTGCCTTCCCAACAAAGTACGCGCTCACATCTGATATCCATATTACCGCCATACTTACAATCAGCACTGCCACACCTTGTGTTTTCAGTTCATTCACCGCAAGCATTGTTGGCACAATCACTAACCAACCCGTTAGAGCGTGCAAAATATTCGATTGAAATATCCACTGACGCACCAACCAAATAGGGACCAATACCATCCAAAATATAGCGGAAATAATGAATATCGGAACCAAGGTAACAGAATGAATTTCTGGTAATAAAATGATTAAGGCGGCGATCATTCCTGATACCACTGCATAGCTGACTTTTATTTTCCAGCTAGACCAATGCAATGCAGCCCATTCTTCAGAAGCCATGACCCCGGTGACCAGAACGAACATCGGCCAGACCCAAAGCTCAGAACTGTATAGGAGTGCGACCAGGAGAAGCGCTAGTGCGCAGGTAGTCAGAACGCGCTGTTTTAACAAGATACCCGCGCTCCTAATGTTGTTTAAAGACCCACAGCCTCGCGAGCATCTTTTGCAAACGCTAGCAATTGATCGCTCGTTCTTCCGAAACGTCGCTCACGGCTTTGATAGGAAGCAATAGCCTTATCCAGCTCATCACCATCAAAGGCCGGCCAAAGCGTATCAGTGAAGTAGTATTCCGTGTACGCAAGCTGCCATAACAGAAAATTACTGACTCTTTGCTCCCCCCCTGTTCGGATAAATAGGTCTGGCTCAGGGGCATCCGCCATGCAGAGATAAGGACGAAGATCTTCTTCTTGAACTTCTGTAAGACATTCAGGGCGGTCTAATGCAAGTTTGCGCATCGCCTGCAAAATATCCCACCTACCACCATAATTGGCAGCGATAGTAAGCGTGATTTCCGTATTATTTTGTGTCAACTTTTCGCTTTCATGAATCATTTTGACCATGCTATCGTCAAAACGTGAAAGATCACCAATCACACGAAAGCGAATACCAGCGGCATGCATCCTTGAAACTTCTCTCTCTAGCATGACCTTAAAGAGCTTCATTAAAAGCATGACCTCAGAGGGAGGGCGACGCCAGTTTTCGCTGCTGAATGCGAATAGGGTCAGGTGTTTAACGCCTCTTTCTTTGCATGCAATGAGAATTTTTCTCACCACCTCTGCGCCACGTCGATGGCCTTCTACTCGAGGTAGGTAACGATTTTGTGCCCAACGTCCATTCCCATCCATGATGATGGCAATATGCGAGGGAATGACAGCGGTGATAGGAATATCCAGGGTAGAGCTTTTAGGGTGAAGGGTCATCACTCGGCTCTTGGAAAGCAAAGATCATTCATTTTAGAGTGTTGTAAAAGCACTTAAACTGCCATCACTTCAG
Source organism: uncultured Ferrovum sp. (assembly GCA_903905585.1). Taxonomy (GTDB): domain Bacteria; phylum Pseudomonadota; class Gammaproteobacteria; order Burkholderiales; family Ferrovaceae; genus CAIVHB01. The sequence continues at coordinate 15,492 of CAIVHB010000005.1, forward strand.
CTTCTTTGGCTGCCATCATCTTATCGATTTCAGCCACACTCTTATCTGTCATTTTTTGAATATCTTCGCTGGCTTTACGCTCATCATCTTCAGAAACATCTTTAGCTTTAAGCAGGTCTTTAAGTTGCGTAATGGCATCACGACGCACATTACGAATCGCGACTCGGCCGTTTTCACATTCTGAACGCACTAGTTTGGTCAGATCCTTGCGGCGCTCTTCAGTCAGAGCAGGCATTGGGATCCGCACAATTTCTCCAAAACTAGAGGGATTAAGTCCCAGATCAGAATCTCGAATTGCTTTCTCGATTGCGCTCAACATTTTTTTCTCATAGGGCTGAACACCGATGGTTCGAGCATCAACAAGGGTAACGTTAGCGACTTGCGTGATTGGGGTTGGACTACCGTAATAGTCAACCGTCACATGATCAATGATGCCAGTATGGGCTCGGCCAGTTCGAATCTTTCCAAGATCATTCTTTAAATTCTCAAGGGACTTTTGCATTTTCTGGTCAGTCTGTTTTTTTATATCTGCAATCATATTTTATTCCCCCAATTCTTTTAGACCGTGACGAGCGTTCCCTCTTGCTCACCACATACCATGCGCATCAATGCACCTGCTTTGAAAATACTGAAAACACCAACAGGTAAATTCTGATCGCGGCACAAAGTCAACGCCGTTGCATCCATTACCTTCAAATTATTGACTATCGCCTCATCAAAACTTAAGCGCTCATAACGTTGAGCACTCGGGTCTTTAACCGGGTCTGCGGTATAAACACCGTCAACTTTGGTGGCCTTTAAGACAATATCTACCCCCATTTCCATACCTCGCAATGCTGCAGCGGTATCGGTGGTAAAAAATGGATTGCCTGTACCCGCCGCAAAAATCACAATACGCCCTTCTTCGAGGTAACGCATGGCTTTACCACGAATATAGGGCTCTGCAACCTGTTCAATATTAAGAGCTGACTGAACCCGTGCTTTAAGACCGCTTCGACGCATTGCATCCTGCAAAGCCAGGGCGTTCATAACGGTAGCCAGCATACCCATATAATCAGCGGTAGCCCTGTCCATGCCAGCAGCACCTGGCGCAACCCCCCGGAAGATATTCCCTCCGCCAATGACTACGCAGACCTGTACACCTAACTTAGAGACTTCTCCAATCTCATCCACGATGCGTTGAATGGTCTCACGGTTGATGCCATAACTATCATCTCCCATCAGGGCTTCCCCTGAGAGCTTTACCAAGACACGATGATAGGCAGGGGTCATGGTTACCCCGTTAGGCTGATTGAGCTAGGCTGGCTGCAGTTGCAGCAACTTCTGCAGCAAAATCTTCTGTCTTTTTCTCAATCCCTTCGCCCACAATAAACATATGAAAGGCATTCACAGTAGCGCCTTTGGTTTTGAGCAGTTTTTCGACTTTTTGCTCGGGATCTTTTACAAAATCCTGTCCCAAAAGGGTGACCTCAGCCAAATACTTCGCAATACGCCCATCTACCATTTTGGAAACAATGTCAGCGGGTTTACCCGATTCAGCCGCTTGAGCCGTGTAAATATCACGCTCACGTTGTAACAATTCAGCGTCAACTTGCTCGCTGGATACACAAATTGGTTTGCTTGCTGCAATGTGCATAGCCAAATCTTTACCTAGGGCTTCGTCGCCACCTGTCAGATCAACCAACACTCCGATACGTGATCCATGCAAATAGGTAGAAAGATGACCAGCGGTATTCGCAAAGGCCACACGACGCAATGTCATGTTCTCACCCACTTTCATCACCAATGCCTTGCGCGTATCTTCTATTGAGGCACCAGAGGGCAAAGTCATAGCGGAGATTGCGGCGAGGTCAGTTTGACCTGTTGTGGCGACTAAGTGAGCGATATCACGAACAAAGGCAACAAAATCATCATTCTTACCCACAAAATCGGTTTCGCAATTCACTTCAACTAGGGCGCCTTTTTTGCCATCGTCACTGACGTGAACAGCTACAACTCCCTCAGCAGCAATACGACCTGCCGCTTTGCTTGCTTTGGCACCACTGCGAATACGCAATAGATCTTCAGCCGCTTTCAAATCACCCTCTGCCTCAGAAAGAGCTTTTTTGCACTCCATCATGCCTAAACCGGTGAGTTCTCGCAGTTCTTTAACCATTCCTGCGGTAATTTCCGCCATGTCTTGCTCCTGTTAAACAGGGGCCCTAGGCCCCTGTGATGATATTTATGTGAGTTAGATTCAATGCTTATTCGGTTTCAGCGACTGCACTTGCATCGTCAACTTCAACGAACTCATCCGCTGCAACAATTTCTGAAAGTACTTGCGATCGTCCTTCTAAAATTGCATCCGCAACACCACGGGCATACAAACGAATCGCGCGCGTTGAGTCATCGTTGCCAGGAATCACGTAATCCACGCCTTCAATCGAGTTATTGGTATCAACCACACCAATGACGGGGATTCCCAATTTGCGGGCTTCTACAACCGCATTCTTTTGATACCCGACATCGATGACAAACATCGCATCAGGGATACCGTTCATGTCTTTAATACCACCCAAGCTTCGTTCTAGCTTATCCATTTCACGTTGCAGAACAAGCGTCTCTTTTTTGGATAGCTTTTCGATAGATCCATCTGCAAACATCGCTTGCAAGTCATTCAGGCGCTTAATGGATTGTTTGACTGTTTTGAAGTTGGTTAACATTCCACCTAACCAACGATGATCTACAAAAGGAGAACCTGAGCGCGCAGCTTCTTCACGCACAATTTCACGGGCTTGACGCTTGGTTCCTACAAACAATACATTGCCCTTATTGGCAGCGAGTTGTTTAACGAATTTAATAGCCTCGTTATAGAGGGGAAGCGTTTTTTCAAGATTTATGATGTGAATGTTATTGCGATGCCCAAAGATGAAAGGGGCCATCTTGGGGTTCCAATAACGAGTTTGGTGCCCAAAGTGAACACCTGCTTCTAACATTTGACGCATTGTGACTGACATATTTTCTTTCTCCGTTGGGGGGTTAAGCATCCCATTTCCCCGGCCACACCGACGAGAATCTAATCTCTATTCGGGCACCCTCCCATTACGTGAGCTGCGATGGGGAAATGCGTTGAGTTTGCAGTGCTAAGCTTGTCTCGACACTACATCTGATGAGCAATATAACTTCTGAAAGCAATGCCGCTCAAACAACCATAGATCATAGCATGAAGGCACCGATGATCTCAATACCATCAGGCGAACCTCAGGGAGCACTTCAATTGATGCAGAAGGATACTTAAGAGGTGAATATCTTCTCAGGAGCCATACGTACAGCTGCTCCAGTGGGACAAGCCCTAACGCATGCGGGTCCGCCTGCCTTGTCTTGGCATAAATCACACTTGACTGCTTTTTTGGTTGCATCAGGATCGTAGTCAGGCCTACGATTACCCGGTCGCTCACCCATCCCAAACAACATCCAAAGAATACCACCGCCAGCTTTGGGGGGCTTTTGCACAGACAACTGGATGACACTAAATGGACAGTTACGCTCGCAATTACCGCATCCGATGCATGCATCACTGATCACCACGGCGCCCTCTTTGGTTCGACTGATCGCATCCGGAGGGCAGTCTTTCATGCAAGCAGGGTCTTCACAATGTCGGCATGCAACAGGAATATGGAAATCACCATAGGTTGGACCCGCTTCGCGGCGCAATCTACCCGTGCCATTGTGCGTTTCAGCGCAGGCAGTTTCACAATTATTGCAGCGTACACAAAGTGATTCATTAATCACCAGCACATCGGAGCCCTTGCCTACTCCCTGCTTAACGAGGAAGCTGGCCATTTCACCAGAGTCAGACGCCGTTTCTTCTGTCATGACATTGGCGCGCGTGCGCTCTGCTGCCACTACCGCCATCGCTTGACGTAAGGCAGGAATGGAATCGAGTTGTTGTTTAAACGCATCGGCTTTCAAAACCATGACTTCAGTAGCGACGGCTGCCTTCACTGTTGCAGAACGCTTATCTTCGTTAATCAGAGCCATTTCACCGACATAATTACCGGCGGCCAGATAAGACAAGACCCGGTCTTGCTTATCCGTTTTATTAGAAACAATCACTGAGCCAGTCCTAATAAGATAAAGACCGTCTGCCTCATCACCTTCGCTGAACAAAGCTTGTCCAGTTTGGTATTTACGTTTCTCAATTCCGCTATCAATCAGCGCCTGAACAGCCTCAGGGGTGACCATCGATCCGATATAGTTGAAGATCGCATTACGCAGGAAGGATTCATCAACAATGCGTCGCAACCCATCAATGGTCTCAATCATTCTGAGCATAGTGGTACGCGGTGTTTCTATGAGCGCGCAGTTCTCATTTGCGGTGATGGTAGCTGTACGTCGGCGTCCTGATAACAAACCCATTTCACCAAAGAAAGCGCCTGCGGCGAGCTTAATTTGCTTGGTCTTGCCTTCTTTATCCTCTACCTCAATAGACACACTGCCTTCAATAATTGAGAAGAACGTATTGGTGTAATCATGCTTTTGGAAGATGACTTCGCCCTTTTTAGGAACAAGGATACGGGAGTGCAGCATGAATTCACGCAACTGCAAAGTGGACATCTCTCGTAATAAAGGCATGCTCTTACATGCAAGCGCCAAAACCTCTGCAACAGGAAGCTGCGGTTTCCATGCTCGGATACGCTCTTTTAAGAAGGGCTCATCCACAGGTTCAATCGGACGACCCAAGATCATCTCAACCAATTCATAACCCTGGTTCATGGCCTGCTTAATGAGTGGATAACCACTCAATGCACCTACAACAAATACACCTGGTACTGTCGACTCATAGCGCTCAGAAAGAATCGGTAAAGAGACGGGACTTTCGTTTTGGAATTTGATCCCAAAGCTCTCCACTAATTTACGCGGAGGAATCGCACCGAGTCGACCGATGACGCGATGGCAAGGAATGACTGCCTCGCCTTCGGTTCCACTATAAACATAATTAAGCGGAGGTTCAGCGCCCGTTGCTTCAACCCGAAGGGTATTGGCGCTGTAACAAACCTTGAGGTTCCCGTTTTTCTCAGCCTTTAGAATCAGCTCACGGTTACCGTCCTTACACAATGCAAACTCACCCGCACGATTCACCATGTAAACCGAGTTTTGCTTCATCAGACCAAGAGCGTTCTCGATACCGGCATCGCCCGCACCAATCACAATAATGGTTTCGCCCTTGTACTCATCTGGGTCAGCTAAGGTGTATTGAACTTGAGGAAGATTTTCACCCTCCACACCCAATTTACGCAGGTTGCCCTGCATACCAATTCCTAAAATTACGGTTCGTGTGGTGTATTCGCTCCCATCCTCACAGGTAACCGTAATCACTTTAGTCGTTTCATCTCGGGCCATCGCTTTAACGCGTTTACCCATTCCAACATTTACTTTTTTCTCGGTAGTGCCCTTGGTCCAGTTTTCCAGAATGGTCTCGCGTAACCCCGCTTCAAAAGGCAAATCACTGCGCAGCGGCAATACGCTGGGCTCTGCCATCACGTGCTTACCTTTTTGATACTTAAAAATTGTATCTGCAAGGTGCGTTTCTGCTTCTAACAGAATGTGCTTTGCATCTAGTGCAGCTGCACGCGCTGCTGCTGAAACACCACTCGGGCCAGAACCGATAATGACGATATCGTACTCAGCCTGAGCATCTGCAAACAACATCTTAGAATGTGCACTTGGGGAGGCAGCCATGATCACATTTGACCTTGAGTAATGAGCGTTCGCAGCGAAGTCAACTGACCTGCAAACACTTTGGGTTGGTATTCTTCATCGTGACGTAATGTTTTGCGTAAATCAGCAAGTTGACGATTCACTTCTTTAGGGGACTTTAACCCGCCAGACTTAGTCAATGAAAGCGAAAGGTCTGCCAAAGCCATATAAGCCTGTTCTGCTCCCGCGTAATCAGACAAATCCCCCGACATCGCTTCATCAATTAATGCACTCATCACCCTCCGAAGCTCTGGGGTATCTATTTTTTGCTTCTGAATAACAGCAAAGTACTGATCTAGAGAGCCTGCAACTGCAAGGGCAGTTTCTTGGGGTGTTTTACCTGAGGGATCGCCATTACCCGAAACAGCTTGATGCAAACGAACAATACTTCTAGATAACTCGGGCGCGCTCACTGGATCAAGCACCCGAACAATTGCGCGCACCATCAGCAAATTACTATCATTCAAACGAATACGCCCAGGCCCTACGCCTAATCGTGGTGTCCATTTTTCCTGACTCATGGGATGGTGACAGGCATAACAATCAAAAACGACTAACTCAGGAAATATTCCATCGTGGCCAAGCTTAGGATCAGCGAAGGTTTTGAGTAATTGTTGCGACGCGACGACTTGTCCAATTGCCCAAATTTTAATGGGGTTGTATTCGCCTTTACGCTGATGCCAGTCATCATCAATTTGAACGTGTGAGGGTTCAATGGCTGAGAAGGTTTCAAGTTCGAAGGAAATTCTAGGATGACCTGCCCCCATGATGCGGTGAGTCACAAAACGGTTTTGATCGCCAAAATGGCAGGATAGACACAACTTAGCTTGCGCTACAGGCTGATCTGTTGGGTATAAACCATTCGCTATATTCTTAGCATGTGTCTCACCTTCGATGGTGTGAGATTTGATCCATCGTCCAGCCGGGCCATGACAGGCTTCACAACCCACGCCTTCATTTTGAACAAAGCGTTCTCCACGTAATGCAGGAGCAGGATTATGCGCATGGCAATCTAAACATATTTTAGATTCATGGGCGGGTTTATCTAATCCTAAGTTTTTAGCAATACGCTTAGATTGATCGTTGAGTAAAACCTTGAAAGTTTGAGTATGTTTATCAAGGCGCAACCAAGTCGTATATTCGTTTTGAAGAACGTGGGAGCTCTTCCAAGGAGTAACCGATCCATGGCAAAGACTGTTCGCACAGTTCACCGATCCTACCGTCATATCGTGCGAGACGTTAGGTGTAGGAAAATCTACTGCCCTAGCCGCCAGGGGCAATAGACACAGCATGAACAGCAGAGAATTCAACGCAAGGCCAAGTTTACGAGTCGTTGCAGCCATTATTTACTCTCCTGCGCACGGTAGGCGGTCTTTGAGGGCAATGAAGGAATCCAATCTTTAGCTTCAGCTTTATCGCTGACCATCCATACGCTTCCGTCTTTACGTAAGAACAGTTTTTCCATCTCAGAGCGATTAAAAGGACGGGATCCAATACGCCCGAAAATAGCAATTTGACCACCGGTCTCGTCCACTCCACGGTCTCTGTCTAAACCTTTAGAGAGTGCCATGGCAGGTGACTCTGTTTTACGCCAAGCGATAAGATGAGGCTTAGGATCAGGTGAGAAACCATAAAACTTAGGTTGGATTTCAGGAGAAGTGAGTTGAAGCACTTTTAATCCATTTTTGCCATCTGCCACATACGCAAATAATGATGCATTTGTTGAACCCACAATGACATCTTGCGCATCATTTAACTGACCGTCAGCGGTATATTTTTGATACAGCTTAGGTGCATTTGGCTTTTCAATATCTACGATCACTAAGCCCTCTGCACCAGCAGCCACATAAGCAAAGGTCCTAGCCAAATACACCTTACGGGCATCTGCAAGAGGAACGGCTACGTTCAAGAGTTCTGGTTTTTCAGGCTGAGTGACATCAATCACTCGCAGGCCCGTTTTGTCGGTCACAAACAAATAGCGAAACTGTAGGGCCGAAGCACGCGCATCCTCAAGGGGAATGACTTTAATCAGACGTGGTTTCAACGGATCATCAATATCCACAAACACCTCGCCTTTAGGCGTACTAATGTATGCGTAATGACCCCCCACTGTGATGTGCTTCGCACCATTTAGCACCCCATTTGGATTCCAGGTTGCAGCACGTCCCAAGAAATTATTGCGGGGCTCGCGATCTGCCAAGGTATCTACGTTCACCACAATCAACCCTTCTTGTGCATCCGTGATGAATGCATAGTGGTAAATGGGATGGAAGGGCTGTTCTTGATTGGTCACGCGCATTAAGTCGCCTTCATTACGTAAAGGCGCAATGGGCTGGTTCGTCGGCAAGGCAACGCAGGTTGCATTAGGCGAGGCCACATGGGTGTCATGCCCTAAAGGAGAGAATGGAGCAGTAATGATCTTCTGTGAAACACCCTTGTTAGCAATACCTGCAATATCGTAAACGCGGAATCCCCCTGCCCCCTCAGCGACAAAAACATACTCACCTCGCATTTGAATGCAATTCACTGCACCCTCAGTCGTATGGCTATGGGCTTCTGGTAGTTCACGCTTGCGGTCTTCATGCGCTTTGAAATAGTCAGGATAGGCGTAGCGCTGTAAATAACTTCCTAACACAGATTGTGGTTCGTCCCATTCCGTCACGGTTACCGCTTCAATGTGACCGGCTTCTCCTAGCCAAGCGTTGTAACCAATGAAGTTAACGAAGTTAGTTCCCTGCAAGAGTAACTGAGCCATGATGGCGTTATTGTTATTCTCTTTGGAGATGTGGCAATCCGAACAGGTCTTGGTTTCTTCTTTACGCTCTGTGTGTGGGTAATGGGGTGCAAATGCCTGTGAGGAATAACCACTTGCAGCAATAGGCGGTTGTTGAATGTAGATTCGCTCACGATTGATATTAGTGGAAGACAAAATCAACGCCGAACTGGATCGAATCGGCGTGACTTTAGATCCTTTCACTGGGCCACTTAAACCAAGTTGGAAAATGTCATCGCGAACGACTTGAGGGTTATAGGTCGCATAGTTTCTTGATTCTGAACTCTCGTAGTGGTGTCGTTCAGTTTTCCAGTTCGCCTGGATTGGCAGATGGCAACCGTTGCAACTGGTAGACCAGGATAAGTGGCAGGTGTAGCAAGTCATTTTGCTATTGTCATGCGCGAGTTTTAACGCACCAGGACCCCATTTTCCTTCTTGACCTTCTGGGCCCGATGCCATTAATTTTGCATGGGCAGCCTTCTCGTTATATTTGGGATGGTTAGGGTTGACGCTGTTTTTAACTAGCGACACTTCCCATTCTTTCTTTGGGTCGAGTGCAGCACGTTGATAAAGTTTGCCATCGCGCCACTCAAAACGCTTACGTCCATCTTGAACGGTGAGGGTGGACAAATCCATGCCTCCTGGACGGGCAGCAGGGCCGGAGGTATGCAAGGTGGGGTAGGCATCAACTGTTCCATGGCAATCGGTGCAGTCCACCTCAATCGCGGCAGCAACTTCCCCATAGATATGTCCGTTTCCATGCATATCTTGCGCGAAATGACAGTCGACGCAATGCATACCCAAATCCATGTGAATAGAACTGAGATGCACTGTCTTCTTCCATTTTTCAGGATCGTTATCGTCGATTTCTTTTCCCTTTGCATCGAGCAGGGTGCCCTTACGATCGCGCTTAAAAATAGCGCGAAAATTCCAGCCATGTCCGTGGTAGTCAGCAAACTGCGTATCGTGCAACTCTTTGTTTAAAGAAGAAACATTTTTAAGGAACTCTGGATCACTCCACTTACCACGTATTGCAGCCTCCTCAGGATTACGATCAAGGATTTTGCGCGCTTCTTCGTCGGTTGGATAACGCTGCTTTTCGGGCCACATTGCTGGGGCATCCGATTCGTAATCCCACATGGTGTAGCCATAGAAGGAATTCACGAAAATGTTGGGCTGGTGCATATGGCAAACCATACACTGCGATGAGGGAATTGCACGCGTGAACGCGTGTTTAAGCGGATGACCCGATTCACCTTTAGGAATGGTGGGGTCAACAGTTTGGGTCATACCTTCATGGCCATAACGTGCATAGGGCCCGGAGTGCAAAGGATTACGATCATTTCCATAAATGGTATGGCAGGCGGTACATCCTGAAGAACGATAATCACCTGGCTGTTCATTCGTCCCTAAGAACCAAAGATGCGGATCATTCAATCGGGTTTTAGTCACGTTGATCAAAGGTACGGCAATATTGCTACCTGTCCCCGGCGCGCGATTAGACTGATGAATATCAGGACGTCCTGGCTCATCGAGCTTTTGTAGACCACCACTCGAATTTGGCAAACCAATTTCGGGAAATGCGCTGCTGATCACGCGACCACCGCGCTCAAACACACGGAACACATCGGAAGGAGGGACGGTTTCCCATGCTGGCAATGGATACAGTTTTTCTAATACACCTTTAAATACAAATAACTCGTTGCTTGGCTTAACGGGGTTGACCAATACCGCAGCCTCGCTGTCTTTGGTATAGGACTCGCCTACCATATATCGCTTGTAAGGCAGGATTCCGTTGTTATAGCTCGCTCCACCCCACAACATCGCTGAGGTAGACATCAAACTGCGCTCCTGCGCCTGAATGATCGATAGATGACATGCACCGCAAGCATCTCGCGCAACTCTCAAATCCCCTGGATTTATAAATCGAATAAATGCAGCGGGTTCGCTATTGAGGTGAGAGTAAGATTGTTTAGGGTTTGCTGAGGAAGGGTAATTCCAAAAAGCTTTGTCGCGAGGCTGAATATGTGCTTTACCCAAAACCTCTAGATAAGCAGGCGCTTTGTGATCACCGGCAGCCACTTCTTTTGAAGGATGTACTCCTGCGTTACCGCCATGGCAATCGGTACAACCAATGACCACACCAGGATTCGAATGCATGGTGTGGTTATCGGATTCGGTATGACACATCACGCAGCCGGCTGACTTCAAATCGGCTTCAGCTTGGGTCTGCGCCTTGGGTGCAGGGGGCGCCATTAAATCAGAATGGGCACTCATGGCGTGCTTTTCATCAGAGGCCTGAACCCACCATGCCGAAAATACCAATGCACTCAGGGCAAGAGCAGCAGCAATTCGTGAAACGTGTTTTTGAGTAAAGGCCATATTTAGAATGTAAGCACTGCATTAAATACGATTGAGTAGAGCGTGCCTTGAGATGTTCCGTACATCTGCTTAAGACCCGTCCCTGGGATAAGAGCTGCTACCGATCCATTGAATATTACGTTCTGATGCAACCATGGGCGCCAGTGAAAGCCGATAGAGGTATCAACACCCAAGGCTTTTGAAGGAGGCGCTTCAGTTAATAGATAGCCCAACACAGTGGTATCAACAAAGCGTAAATTGGACACGTTTCCAAATACACGGAACTCAGGAGTGAGATCGAAATCAGCACCTATGCCGAGTAGGAACAAACCGGGGTTGATGAAGTTTGATTGACCCTCATCTTTAGAAGATCTTAAAGAGGGCAAAATACCGTTACCCCCCGTTAATGCGAGCGCGCCACCGCCAATTAATGGGATGGACTGACGAATAAAATAACTGGTATCAGATCCCGCGAAATTGGGGTTTTCTAGAATGGCATCAAATCCTGTTTCACGCCCACCGTATGGATCACTGTCGGCACTCGCGATGGCTAGATTTGCACGAATGCGCACCCAATCAAAATCTCGAGAGAGTTCGGTAGCATGAAAACCCGCAAAAATCGTGGCTGGTTTTCTTGAAATTTGGTTGTGACTATCGTAGCCATAGGCCAGATAGGTGGTTGTTGAAAGATTCCAACGGTCGAAGTGGCCTTCACCCGCATAACCGAGATAGGTGACATGATAATTATGCGGACGAATATCTCCCACATTTAATGGGCGCACTAAAAATCCGTTGTTGTTGTAGTGTTGTTCTGTTTCGTGATTGACGTTATAAGTCAAGGAAAACTGTGAGGTGAAACCTTTAACCAGTGAATCTTGGATGTATAAGTTTGCTGTAATGACGTCGTCATTTCGAAGCCCTTGAGACAAATCATTCAAACCACTATTAGTATCTTTCTCAATACGCTTAAACCAGCCTAGATTGTATTGGTACTGGTTGTTATCCCGGTTTCCAAAAAAACGCACTCCGAACGGAACGTCTTGATACAAAAACCCACGGAAGTCACTGGTGAAGGGCTGAATGCCTACTCGAACGCTATCAAAGTCATACCGATCAGAGACATTGCGCAAATGCACGTCAGCAAAGAGTTCCTGCACACCCACATATCCATCTGATCGGGTATCGCCATGACTGGGGTCAACATTCAACACACCCAGTTCAGCTGCTTTCACGTAACTACGATTTAAAACAGGAGAAAACTTCAGTTCCCACTCTGGCGGCTTAAAGGTGGTGTCACCCTTTGATAGATCCGCACTGAGGATAATGTTCTGAACACCTGCATGAAGGGTATTGCGCCCAAAAGTATTGTTCGCCCCAACATAGGAAGCCCCCTGAGTAGCCACAGGCAAGGGAACGCGTTGATATTGAACAATCGTGTCTGAAATGGCCCCTAGATTCAGGAAAATCTCTTCGCCCCATTCTGGAAACACGGGCAAATCACCTTTCAATTCGTTCTGATGGTAAGGATCGTACCAAGGAAATTTAAACCCTAAGGCCTGCATCAAACGCCATCTATCCTCAATAGGAATAAAGTCTCTTGGCAAATTTGCTTCAGGAGGAGGAATTTGAGAAGGATCAATCGGTGGCAGGGTTACAAGTTTTTGTGGCGTAGCAATGGGCTTAGACAACAAGGTTTCATTCCCATCAATCAGTTGACCATTACCGATATTTTCCAAGGCGTATCCCACTGCGCCCCGATTCGGCAATAGTGAGACAGTCATCTCGCCGTATTCAGCTAGAACACTATGCACCCAGCCCAATTCGTTGATAGAACTGACCTTGATACGATACCAATCGCCCTTTTGCTCAATGACATCTAGAAGGTTGCCTTTCGGAATTTCAAACAAAGCAATTTCAGCTTCATCCGGCTTGGGATAGACCTTGATGGTATTTGCATTGACCTGTAACTGGTAACCAACGGGCAAGGTTTCTGCCTGCGCTTCAACCAAAGAAAGAGCTGCCGAAAGAATTACCGCGCGGACAATGAGATTGATCTTATTCATATCAGGGGCAAGGATAGGTCTCAGTGCTGCCATCAATAAACGGAGCATAAGGACAGCTCACAAACGTAGGATGAACAGCGGGGTTGAGGTTCCCTGGGTTGAGATTACTTGCCCAGATTGAAGAAGACGCGAGACCAAACGTATTGGATCCCTCGTTAAGCGCTGCAGCTGCATTTTTCACACCGAGGTAGCTGATCATATCGTCTTGGATGGTGCCGTCACCCGAGGTACCAATAGCGCCGATCATCACGCCATTGCGATAGATCGGGGTGCCACCCGCAAAAATTTGCGGACCGTTTTTCATTGTAGTTGTGCCTGCAGCAGGTGAGCTGCTTATGGTTGGGCTCATGCAGTAATTAGGCAAACTTCCACCGCCGGGGATAGACGTTGCATTCAGGATTGCAGTAACGAGACCGGAATAAATGGAATCTAGCTGAATCCCGGTGCTAAACACACTCCAACTGCTGTAAGACTTGCTCAAAGGACCCGAATAAGCGGAAGTCTGAATTCCATCTGGATAGAAAGGACGACTTACATCAGCCAGCGCTCTCGTGCTAAAGGCATATGTTCCATCCAATGCCGAACTCGCAAAACTTGATGATGCTGTAGCGTAGTTGGATAAGGTAATGGTTGTAGAACCCAAAGAGCCAGAGGTAGAACTAAAGTATTGGACTGTATTCATCTTGCCCAATGCTGAGTAAGCACTATACCCATTTGTAGATGCGGAGGCGGAGAAAAAAGCAGCTGTTCGCGCTTTCTGCAAGGACACATCCGTTCCAAACACCGGAGCGTCAGCAGTTCGAATCACACCAAGAATATTTCCTAATGCATCCACAACTGAAATAGTGACCTGCGCTGAGGAACCTAAGGGATGCCGAATTTGTGCTCGCGATTTATTCGCTACAGCAATTGCAGATTTAAGCAATTGCGTTACCTCTGCGCTGGTTAATCCATTCGTTGTGTTATTGGGCGCAAGGACTGCACCCACCGCTGATGAGCTTGGGGTATATCGATTAGATGAAGAACCAGCGGTCAGCATGAAAATGCCGCTTGGAAATGTCCCTGAATTAGTAAGACTCGTTTCTGTCGATGCAATAAAACCCGAGGTGCTTTTACCGTAGGCCTGACCCACAATAAAACTGCTCGAAGAAGAAATAACAGTTGAAGGCGGGGCGTAATACCCGCTCACGGTGATCAACGAACCTGAGGTTGGAATTGTGTTGCTCACACTGACTAATGATGCGTCAGCATTTGAATAGGTAGGATACGTACCCCCTAATGAAATGGTATCCGCTCTAATCGATGAATCAGGCGTGTATCCAGAGGTAGCAGAATGCGCAACGATCTCATCAGTCGTTGTTGTGACCGCATCAATGGGATTGCTGTCCAAACTGTAACTATGACTACTAATTACCCCAACACCGCCAACAACCACACCATTTTTGTACAAAGGAAAACCACCCGGATCAGCTGCTAGGCCCAGAGGTGATCGATGAGGACCATAACCCGTTGAAGTGGAATTACTGGCATTGCTATTGACTAAATCACCACAAGGCAATTGACTGAATTGCACCCCAAATAATGGACCCGCTGCCGCACCCAAAATAGTGGGCGCAAAGTGCTCTTGAATAATATAACTCGCAGTTCTTGTGCTGAAGGCGTTTCCAGACGAGGATAAATAAGCACCGGTAATCGCCTTGGAAATGGCAGCAAGGCTAGCATCCACTCCTGAAAGACCATCTAATCCTTGTGGAGTTGATGTTAAAGATTTACCACTGGAAATTGACACTGAAAAAGTTGAAGTTAATCCTGATTGGCCAGATGGGGTCGTAGATGTTTCATAAACAGCCAACACATTACCAACCCTATCTACCACCGCAACAACCACTTGAACACCTTTGTTCACTGCTGCCTGCTCAGCCTGTGCCACTATTTTTTGAACATCAGCACTCGTCAGAAATTGGGTGGTGGGATCAGATGCCACATAAATCGAAGCCGTCGGTGAAACACCACTGGGACCCGTACTCCCGCCCCCCCCGCCACCGCAAGCGCTCAGCAGTAAACCAAGGCAAACACCCTGAATGGCTAGTCCACCCAGCGACCAAACGGATGAAACGTGTGTTCTCATTGCGCTGGCACCATTGAAAGGTATTGATGAACAGGGCTTTGTTCAGTCTTGATGATTTCAGGCTCGCGCTGATCTTTAGAAGGTTTGGCAGAGGGGGCCGGGTGCTGATGAAATCCATGACACAAAGCGCAATCCGAGACGATTTTGTTCGCAACGGGCTCACTCCCTGCATGGCAGTCACGGCAGATTTTGATGGTTGGCATCAGCACTTCTTCAGCCTTTTTCGACTTTTCTGCAGCATGGCACTCGGTGCACTCTCCGCCTTTATGCTTTTCATGACTAAACACAAATGCGGCCTTACCCATCCAAGCATGCTCCGCCGTGACGGGAGCAATTTTCCACTGAGGCATGTCCTGTGAAGGGGAACCAGTACGGCCAGGTTCACTTGAACGAGACACTTCATGACAAAGGTTGCAAGAACTCTTCTCAAACAAATGAGTAGCCGCAGCAGACGCTTTACCTTTAGGGTCGCCAGGCGAATGAACAAAACTGACCGCTGCTTTATTCTCATCTACCCCTGGGCGAACAAGGCTAGACATCGGCACCAAGGGCTTTCCGTTTGAAGGGATAGCGTTATTCATGGTGTAGCTGTAGAAGGTTCGTAAAGAATTCAGAACAGCCTCAACCGATCCATGCGGCACTTCATAGTTAGTGACAGAGGGATCAAATTTCAGGTCGTGGCAGCTTTGGCAATCACGTTCCATCGTGACAGGCTGGAAACCAATCCCATCTTTAGTTTCACGATGGCAGCTGACACATTCAAGCTTGACCTTGCCATCAGGACTTCGGATCCCGCTGGCTTTTAAGTGCACATCGTGCGGAAACTTCAGTCCGGTCTTTTCTATAAGTGGCGCATCTTCAGTGATACGCACGGATTGAAGATGTTTTGCGTCTGCTGACTGAGCAATGAGGTAGCGTAGATTCGGGTGGTCGCTGTAGAAATTACTCGCATTGCCGTCCTTACTGTCTGCAAAGGATTTCTTGATGTCTTTGTGACAGGAAGCACAATTTTGTTGCTGATAATATTTATTCTGTTGAGCTAAACCATCCTCACCGTTGTGTTCGCGATGGCAACTTTCGCATGTTGCGCCCTGCAAGGAAGCAACCTTGGCAATGCTTGCTTCAACATGCGCCCCAGCATTTTTGTGGCAAGTCTGGCAATCTTCATCACGAACTTGCACAAAAGGTTTGACATGGCAAACCTTACAATCATTGATGTAGCGTCGGTGCGCATTACTTAATGAATGTCCAGGATTCCAGACCCTATCAAAAGCCATGAAGGTAGAACCCACTTTACGATTCTGTTCACCTTCTCTGGCGTTAGTACTCGATACCAGCTGGTGCGTACTTGGCTCACCCGCAGCCAGCGCCTTAGGCTCGGGATGTTCGACACCTAAACCCGCACCAACCAAGGCTTTGGTTACCGAACCCACAACGGGAACCGCCTGAGCTGTTTTTGAAAAGTCCTGCGAGTAGAGGGATGCGCCTAAAGGCAGAAGAAGACAAAAGCCTAGAAAAACCAAAAACAAAACCCATGATAGTTCCCGACGACCAGGGATGGGTTTAGAGAGTTTTCGAATTTCTTCAACTAAAGGGGGTACTGGATGATGATCGTTCGACATTTTGCGGTCTCTTGGGCGCGTTACCAGTAAAAGAATACGGAAAAGATATGGGCCCCAAGGGCGGCAAAAAGTGCGAAAGTCAGAGGAACGTGGAGCATTAACCAAGTTTCAGTTTGTGCTTTCAAACACAAATATTCGCGAATATTTCCGAGTTGAACTTGACGACGTAATTGTAAGGCATGGAGTTCTTGTATCACTTTACGGGCGGCATTACCGGTTTCTGAAGAGGCCCCGGCAGAAGGGGCAAACACGCTCAGCCTAGAGGTCAATAACGCTACGGATTTCGCTGTTGCACAATTTTTAGGTTTACCAAAAAGACGTTGGCCAGGGTAATCAAAAAAGTGGGTCTTTGAAGAGGCCTCGATGGCTGCTTTAATTTCTGCAGGCATGGAAGACACTATTCGCTGACTTTGCGTATCAATGTCGGTCAAAGCCTCCACGCTTTGCTCTAGAGTCTTTCCTCTTAAAAGCCCATTCATTTTTGAGGGGATGTTCATGTAACCAAACAAGCCCCAAGCACCACTGAAAACCACAAGCAAGGTCAAAACGTAAGCAAGGGTATGGATGTTGATGCCAAAGTGAAAAGCCGCATGCAAGGTAGCGATGACGATGAGTGACAAGCCCAGGTACACATGAGCAGATAACCAGCCTCTCACTGTTCCCATATTGGAATGATATGCACGCTTACGAAGTCCAAACATCATAAGCCAAACAATCAACACCGCACCTAAGGTACCTAACCCATACCCCAGCCATGTGCCGCCACCTGGCCTGATGGGGGGGGTATCTGCGTAATAAAGAATGATGCATGCCAGAACGACAAGCAAAGACAACTTGAGGTAGCGATACCCACCAAGGGTTAAAACGTTATCTTGTTGCATTGTTCTGAAAGTCCTGTCAGATTTTTATAAACAGAAATATATTCAATCAGTTTAACCGATTTGCTGCGCTGCCAGATTAACATTCGCTGTAATAAATTAATATTTCACAGTGAATATAGAAACTCAATTTTGACACAAAAAACTATTTAATTAGTTGTTTTAAATCGTTTTTTATCTTCTCTAAAATACCAGTCCAATCATTTATTTTTTCTTGCCTGTATAGCTTTACAGATGGGTACCAAGGGCTTTCATCCTTATTTAATAGCCAACGCCAATCAGGACAAAAAGGCAAGAGAATCCAAGTGGGCTTACCAAGTGTCCCTGATAAGTGGGCCACACTCGTATCAACACTGATGACCACATCCATTAATTGACAGAGAGCAGCCGTATCTAAAAAGTCTACCAACTCCTCGCCAAAATATTGGATTTCACTATGCTTTTTTAATAACTCTTTATCAATATCCCTGATTTCTTTTTGTAAGCACACATATTCAACATCACAAGGCAGGTGTGGCAGTAACTTTGAAAGGGTCAGACTTCGGTTGTGATCGTTTTTATGTCCCGTGCTCCCACTCCAAACAACCCCTACACGCAACTTTGCTTTCTTGCCCAACTTATCTTGCCACTTGGTTACATGATCTATATCGCTTGAAATGTGTTCTGAAGCGAGGGGAATAGAGGATAGTTCGGTCTTAAAGGCTAGGGGTAATGACAATAATGGGCATTGAAAATCGAACTCAGGGTGCTGATCTCCCATTGCAATAACCTGACTTGCACCTTCAAGATTCTTGAGCAATCTAAGCAAAGGGCGCTGCACCTCTACAATCACTTTAGCCCCAAGTTGAGCGACGTATGAAACATAGCGACAAAACTGAATCGTATCGCCTAAGCCTTGCTCAGCGTAAAGCAAAATCGTTTTATCTTTGAGTGGCTCCACCCCAAGCCACAATGGATGAAGAAAGTTTCTTACCCCAGAAGTTTTGATGATATTTTCATTTTTCCATCTCCATTCATAACCCTGCCAACCATCCTTAAAATTACCCCTCAGCAAATTACAAAGCGATAAATTAAAGTTAGCCTCAGCGTAATTCGGCTCAATGCAAATGGCTTTGTGGTAATTGGCAACGGCTTCATCTAAAGCCCTGAGTTCTTGTAAGGCCACACCTCGATTAGAGTAGGCCTCGGCGTAATCAGGTTTTATGCTAATTGCTGTGTCATAACTGACCAGCGCTTCATCTAAACGCTTCAGTTCCTGTAGCGCTTGTCCGCGATTGGAGTAGGCTTCTGCGAAGTGAGGTTTAATACCAATAGCCTTGTCGAAACTGACTACCGCCTCATCTAAACGCTTGAGCTCTATCAAAGTAACACCACGATTGTAATAGGCTTCTGCAAAATCAGATTGGATGCTGATGGCCTTATCATAACTGACCAATGCATCATCTAAGAGCTTCAGTTCTTTTAAGGCATTCCCACGATTAGAGTAGCCCTCTGCATAATCGGGTTTCAGGCTGATGGCTTTGTCATAACTGATGAGCGCTTCATTTAAACGCTTCAGTTCCTGTAAGGCAACGCCTAGATTGTAATAGGCCACTGCGTAGTCAGGTTTAAGACGAATCGACTTATCATAACTCTGTAACGCTTCATCTAACCGCTTGAGTTCTTTTAAGGCATTCCCGCGATTATAAAAGGCGGGCGCATAGTCAGGTTTAAGACGAATGGCTTTGTCGTAACTGATCAGTGCTTCATCGAAACGCTTGAGTTCTTGTAAAACAATACCGCGATTAGAATAGGCTTCGGCATTATCTGGTTGGATGCTAATGGCTGTATCGTAACTGCCTAGCGCTTCATCTAAACGCTTGAGTTCTTTTAAGGCATTCCCACGATTAAAATGGGCTTCAACATAGTGTGCATTTATCCGAATGGCATTGTCATAACTGGCCACGGCTTCGTCTAAACGCCTGAGTTCCTGAAAAGCAACACCACAGTTATAGAAGCAAGCTGCATGATTAGGATTGGTTTTTGACGCGAGCGTTAGAAACTCAATTGCTTTTGTAAATTGCTGGGTCTGAATGAATAAGGCCCCCAATAACTGGAGCGCATCAAAATGATATTTTTGTATGGCTAATGCCCGCTCATACAGTTCTTGCGCCTGACTGAATTTACCCGCTTGATGAAATGCCAAACCTTGTTGAATTAAAGGCGCCACTCGTTTTTGTTGGGATGCTAATTTGGGAGGAATCGGCGACTTACGATTTGGAATATTTGTTGGACGGGGCATGGGTAATTTCTTCTTGAAACTGAGTTAGGCGTGACTTCAATTTTGATTCTTTCTCTTTAGTGAACGATCCTCAATTTCTGATCGTTTAACATGCCTTTCTGAAGGTTTTCCAAATCTGCTTTAACTTTTTCTAACACCTGATCCCAGTCTCCCATTTTTTCTTGTCTGTACAACTTAATGGTTGGATACCAAGGGCTATCCTCTCTCTCCAACATCCAACGCCAACAAGTATCAAATCTATTCAAGAGCCAAACAGGTTTACCCATCGCTGCAGCCAAATGCGCTGTAGAAGTGTCAACGCTAATAATTAAATCTAGGTTGGAAATCAGTGCAGCCGTGTCTGAAAAATCATTCATCTGGCCAACGAAATTATAAAAATTAGGTTCATGCCAATACTGGTTTCCGCTTTGAGCAAGTTCAGATTCTGCAGGTTCACCTTTCTGCAGGCTATAAAAATCAACGCTGGGAATATTGAGTTTGGCTATTTGTGCCAAAGGAATATTGCGTCTTCCATTGACGCCCCAAAGCTCAGGTTGATTGGCTCGAAATCCACCGTTCCATACCAAGCCCACTTTGAGTTTTTGATGAGCGTGAAGCTTTAGTTTCCAATATTCATCTTGAATTGCACAAGGCTTGATATAGGGCATTTCATTAGGGATATCGTGAATGTACGTTTTAAATGCGAGCGGCATGCTCATGAGCGGACATTGATAATCAAACTCTGGTAACGCATCACCCATTGCAATAATCTGAGAAAGCCCTTCAAGGTTTGAAAGCAATTTTACTAAAGGACGCTGCACTTCCAAAACAACTTTGGCTCCAAGCTGAGCAACTAATGAGACATAACGACAAAATTGAATCGTATCGCCTAAGCCTTGCTCAGCGTAGAGCAAGATGGTTCTGTCTTTGAGTGGTTGATCTCCAAGCCACAGGGGCTGAGAAAATTTACGCACTGCAGAGGCCTTCATTGTATTTTCATTTCTCCACCGCCATTCATATAGCAGCCAACCATCCTTATAATTGCCTGCCAATAAATGACAAAGCGACAAATCCCAGTAGGCATCAACATAGTCTGATTGGATGCTAATGGCTTTGTGGTAACTCTCTATGGCTTCATCTATGCGCTTTAGCTCTTGTAAAGTAATTCCACGATTAAGGAAGGCTTCAGCATAATCAGGTTTAATCTTTATCGCTGCGTCATAACTAGAAAGCGCTTCATCTAAACTTCTTAATTCGTATAAGGCTATACCACGATTGTAGTAGGCTTCAAAATAGTCCGATTGGATATTAATGGCTTTGTCATAACTGATGCGTGCCTCATCAAATCGCTTAAGCGCTTGTAAGGTGTTTCCGCGATTAGAGTGCGCTTCTGCAAGGTCTGGTTTAATACTGATCGCTTTATCGTAACTAGCAAGGGCTTCATTAAAACGTTTAAGTTGTTGTAAGACATCGCCGCGATTATAGTAGGCCTCTGTATAGTCTGATTGGATACTAATGGCTTTGTCATAACTGATCAGTGCTTCCTCAAATCGCTTGAGCTCTTTTAGTGCATTGCCGCGATTAGACAAAGCTTCTACATAATTCGCTTTAATGCTAATGGCTTTGTCATAACTGGCCACAGCTTCATCAAATCGCTTGAGTTCTTTTAAGGCATTCCCACGATTGGAGTAAGCTTCTGCATTGTCGGCTTTAAGGCTGATGGCTTTGTCATGACTAATCAATGCATCATCAAATTGCTTTAGCTTATGTAAGGCATTCCCACGATTGGAGTAGCCTTCTGCTTGCTCAGGTTTAATACTGATGGCTTTGTCATAACTGGCAAGGGCTTCATCAAATCTCTCGAGTTCTTGCAACGCATTGCCGCGATTAGAATAAGCTTCTGCGAAGTCTGGTTTAATGCGAATGGCTTTGTCATAACTGGCAAGGGCTTCATCAAATCGCTTGAGTTCTTTTAAGGCAATGCCGCGATTGGACAAGGCTTCTGCGTAATCCCCTTTAATACTAATCGCTTTATCATAACTGGCAACAGCTTCATCTAAACGCTTGAGTTCTTTTAGGGCATTTCCGTGATTAGAATAACTAGCCGCATGATTAGGATTAACGCGTAATGCTTGAGTCAAAAAATCAAGCGCTTTTGTAAATTGCCGGGTCTGCGTGAACAAGGCCCCCAATAACTGGAGCGCATCGAAATGATTTTTTTGTATGGCTAATGCCCGCTCATACAGTTCTTGCGCCTGACTGAATTTACCCTGTTGATGAAAAGCCAAACCTTGTTGAACCAAAGATGTCGCCATGTGATTGTGTTGTGGCGCTAGTTTGTGTGAAATCGGCGACTTACGTTTTGGAATATTGGGCGGATGGGCCATGAGTAATTTCTAGTTGAAACTGAGTAAGGCATATCTACACTCTAAGTTCTTTATCTTTTTTGAGCAAATGATGATCGGTGTGTAAGCACTAAGGTGAATATGCGGCCTGTAAGAAGGAAAAAGGGGTTACATTGCTGTAACCCCTTAATTTGGGTGGGCCCACTAGGACTTGAACCTAGGACCAAAGGATTATGAGTCCTCTGCTCTAACCAACTGAGCTATGAGCCCATGATCTTAAAGTCTGCCTACTGGTTCTCGTTGGTATCCACAAAGCTGCGGAGTTTCTCTGAGCGGCTAGGATGACGCAGCTTGCGCAAGGCCTTGGCTTCTATTTGGCGAATGCGCTCACGCGTCACATCAAACTGTTTACCCACTTCTTCCAAGGTATGATCCGTGTTCATCTCAATACCAAAACGCATGCGCAAGACCTTTGCTTCACGCTGGGTCAGGCTATCCAATACCTCTTTAGTGGCTTCACGCAAATTGGCATACATCGCGGAATCAACCGGTGCCATGGTGCTGGTATCTTCGATGAAATCACCCAGGTGAGAGTCATCGTCATCTCCAATGGGGGTTTCCATGGAGATCGGCTCTTTGCTGATCTTAAGGATTTTACGAATTTTCTCTTCGGGCATTTCCATCCGGATCGCCAATTCAGCTGGATCGGGCTCTAAGCCGGTTTCCTGCAAAATCTGACGCGAGATGCGATTCATCTTATTGATGGTTTCTATCATGTGCACCGGGATACGAATGGTCCGAGCCTGGTCCGCGATAGAACGGGTAATCGCTTGGCGAATCCACCATGTGGCATACGTAGAGAACTTGTAACCACGGCGATATTCAAACTTATCGACTGCTTTCATCAAGCCGATATTCCCTTCTTGAATCAAGTCGAGGAACTGCAAGCCTCGATTGGTGTATTTCTTAGCGATCGAGATCACCAAACGCAAGTTAGCTTCAATCATTTCACGCTTTGCACGACGAGCGCGCGCTTCACCCGTAGACATCTGGCGAGCGATTTCTTTCAGATCCTTGATGGGGATACCCACATCCTCTTGCAAGGCAGACAGTTTTTCTTGCTGTTCAATAATGGCGTGCTTGAAACGGGTCAAGGTTGCTGCGTAGTTCTTACGGCTGGAGGCTTCATCTTCAATCCACTGGGCATTGATCTCGTTGCCAGGGAAGTTTTTAACAAAATGCGCACGGGGCATGCCGGATGAATTCACGCATAGATCCATGATCTCGCGTTCATGACTACGAACACGCTCAACTAAGTGCCTTAAGCCATTACACAGTGCCTCAACTTGCTTCGCAGAGAAGCGAATATGCATCAGCTCACCAGAAATGGCTTCCTGTAGCTTGCGATAGGCATCTGACTTTGCACCACTGCTGCTGAGTGTTTTGCGGATCTTTTTGTAAGCTTTACGGATGACATCAAAGCGAGCCAAAGCATCTTGACGAAGCTGCTCAAGATTCGCTGCAGCAATGCCTGCATCCTCTTCTTCATCCGTCTCTTCGTCTTCATCCTCTTCCGGCTCAACTTCAGGAATTTCTTGTGCAATGGCAGCCTGCTCTTCTTCAGCCGGATCAATCAAACCATCAATAATTTCGTCGATACGTAATTCGTTCCGCTCAACCTTATCTGCCATCTCCAAGATTTCTTCAATCGTGGTGGGGCATGCGGAAATCGCCATGATCATGTGCTTCAAGCCATCTTCAATGCGCTTGGCAATTTCAATTTCACCTTCACGGGTCAGCAGTTCAACTGTACCCATTTCACGCATGTACATACGGACTGGATCAGTCGTTCGACCAAACTCGGAATCAACCGTAGAAAGCGCCGCTTCAGCCTCTTCCACTGCATCCTCATCCGCAACAGGAGGAGGTGCCTCAGACATCAACAGGGTTTCGCTATCCGGGGCCTCGTCGTAAACCGCGATTCCCATGTCATTGATCGTGCCAATCACACCTTCAATCTGTTCGGCGTCAAGCATGTCATCGGGAAGATGATCGTTGATTTCGGCATAGGTTAAGAAACCACGTTCTTTACCAAGTACGATCAAATTCTTTAAACGAACACGCTGCTCGGCGACTACGCGCTGAAATTCTGCATCGGACAAACGTGCTTCGGATTTCGCGTTCTCATTGGCCATGGGGCTAGGATCCTGGGAAGAGGGTTGCGATACAAGTAACGAACCCTCGATACTAACAGAAATGAGGGGGTTTTTGTTAAAAACAAGTCAAGTGGCCGAAAACCAGGCTACTTGACAGGCTTGGTATGACGACGCGCCAAGAGCATTCTTAAACGCTCCCGATCTTTATCTGAGGCCTGTCCTTTACCTTCGGCAGCAATTAAGCACGAGAGTTCACGCTGATCTCTTTCCACCAGTAATCTGCTCAAACCCTCCTGGAGCATAGTGTGTATATCTTCTGGATTAGTATCGTGCATGGACGGGAGTATTCGGCGGACGGCTCGATCAATGACCCTTGCTTGTTCACCTTCACGAAAGGCCTCAAGAAATGCTGCAACATTGGGTGGCTCATCACAAGAGCGAATAAATTCTGCAACGGCTGCCAAACACGGCGCCTCAAGATCGGCATCAGCTGGGTCTGTATGGGCAATATCTACTCCCCGAGGCTCTTGCATTAAGCATGCGATCAAGGTTTCTTCAAGCGTCACTGGCGTTTCCCTGCGCCCAATAAAACCCAATGGTTTTGGGGCGCCCTTACGCCCAAACTTTGATTTTGCGGGTTGGGAGGACCAAGCTGCTGAAGAGGCTGGGGCGCCCTTTCCTGTATTAAAGACAGGATCCCCATGAGGATTGAGTATTGATGCGAGTTCTGCTTGCTCTTCATGGATGCGGGGGCCTCTTGAAACAAAAGAACTTGGCTCTTGAATACGAACCTGACTCACCAATGAGTCAATATCTGTTCTAGGCAAGCCCGCTGATTCGGCAAGCGATTGGCGCATCAACATGGATAAAGCTGGAGCACGCACCTGAGCGATCCAATCTACAGCCTGATCCACTTGCCCTGCTCGTCCTTCGGGAGAATTTTCTGGATGCTCTCGCTTCACTTCATCAATTAAGAATCGAGACAGAGGGGTGGCCTCAGCGAGCATTATTTCAAAGGCAGGGGCACCAAATTCTCGTACGTAGCTATCTGGATCATGATCGGTGGGCAGAAAAAGAAAAGCCACGTCTTTACCGTCTTTGAGTTGAGGTAAACTTACTTCGAAGGCTCGGCGCGCAGCGCGGCGCCCCGCTTTATCACCATCGAAAGAAAATACTACGCGATCGGCTAATTTGATCAGTCGCTCGATATGGTGCGGCGTGGTTGCCGTACCAAGTGTGGCCACTGCATAACCCACACCATGTTGGGCCAAGGCGACCACATCCATATAACCTTCAACCACCACAACGATGCCCTTCTCACGGATCGCCGGTTTTGCTTGAAACAAGCCATAGAGCTCTCTGCCTTTTTCAAATAGAGGCGTTTCTGGTGAGTTTAGATATTTGGGTTCACCTTGATCGATAATACGGCCACCAAAGCCAATGACTGTGCCGCGCGAATCCAAAATGGGAAACATGATGCGATCGCGAAAACGGTCATATCGTTTACCGTTTTCTGCTTCGATCACTAATCCAGACTCCACCAAAGCAGGATGGTCATAGCTTGGCATCACGGCTTCAAGTGCGCGCCAACCTGCTGGGGCGTAACCTAAACCAAAACGCGCAGCAATCTGCCCAGTGAGGCCTCGGCGCTTTAAGTAATCAATAGCAGGCAGATGATCTTTGAGTTGAGTACGATAAAAATCCCAAGCTCGCTGCAAAAAATCATGAAGGGATTCGCCCGGGGGCGCTTTAGGGGTAACCAGCGCTGAGCGATCATCAGGTACAGGCAAACCCACTTGTTCCGCCAGCGATTGAACAGCTTCTGGAAAACTCATCCCCGCGTATTCCATGACGAAGCCAACCGCCGAGCCACTGGCTCCACAGCCAAAGCAATAATAGAACTGTTTGGTGGGACTGACAGAGAACGAAGCAGACTTTTCATCGTGGAAGGGGCAACGGGCCATATAGTTGGCCCCCCCTTTCTTGAGCGGGATATACCCTTGTATGACATCTACTATATCGACCCGCGAAAGCAAGGTCTGCACAAAATCACGGGGGATCACAGTGGGCTCCGCTTACCGTTTTTGTGAGCGCTGGCGTAATTAGGCTTAACTCAGCGCCGCCTTGACCAAACCTGATACCTTACCCATATCCGCACGCCCAGCCATTTCAGGCTTGAGTTTCGCCATCACCTTAGCCATATCTTGCGGCCCACTGGCACCCACCTCAGACACCGATGCTTTCACCATTTCGGTAATTTCAGCCTCGGTAAGTGCCTGGGGTAAATAGTGTTGAATGATCGCGAGTTCTGCTTTTTCGATCGCAGCGAGATCATCACGATGTGCTGCTTCAAATTGCGAGATAGAGTCACGACGCTGTTTGACCATTTTATCTAAGATAGCGAGGATAGCCGCATCGTCCAGTTCTATGCGTTCATCCACTTCTTTTTGCTTCATAGCAGCCAAGATGAGTCGAATTGCACCAAGACGCTCAGTTTCACGCGCCTTCATGGCAGTTTTCATATCTTCAGTAATGCGTTGTTTGATACTCATTCCAAGCCTCCAAAAGAATTCGGCCGACGATCACTCGCCGGCCGGAGTCCGAACCACCTTATGCTACAACTAAAATTAATATAGTTTGGGAGGTAGCATCTGACTACGCAAACGCTTATAACGGCGCTTAACGGCGGCAGCTAACTTGCGTTTACGCTCTGCAGTGGGTTTTTCATAAAATTCACGGGCACGCAGTTCTGTCAATAGACCGGTTTTCTCTACAGCGCGCTTAAAGCGGCGCAGGGCTACGTCGAAGGGCTCGTTTTCTTTAACTCGAATCGTTGGCATAAATTCTTAACTTAATTAGTAAAGGTCGGGTGGATTTCCCGAAGAACCGCGGATCATAGTCTGATTTATATCACTTGTCTAGTGGTAAGATAGGTTGATGATCATTCTTGGAATCGAGAGCTCTTGCGACGAGACGGGCTTGGCTGTGTATGACACCCAGCGCGGCCTGCTGGCCGATGCCCTTCACTCGCAAGTAGCCATGCATGATGCTTACGGTGGCGTCGTTCCCGAACTTGCTTCGCGCGATCACATTCGGCGTATTGTACCTCTGGCTCGACAGGTCCTTGCTGAAGCCAATACATCGCTAACAGATCTCGATGCCATCGCGTATACAGCTGGGCCAGGCCTAGCAGGCGCTCTTCTAGTGGGCGCTTCCGTAGCTGAGAGTCTTGCTTTAGCGCTCAATATCCCCGCCTTACCCATTCATCATCTTGAAGGACACTTACTTTCACCCCTTCTGGCAGAAAATCCTCCTAGCCTGCCCTTTATCGCTCTATTGGTTTCCGGTGGCCATACTCAGTTCATGTCGATTGAGGCATTAGGTCAATACACTTTACTAGGTGAAACGGTTGATGATGCTGCTGGCGAGGCGTTTGATAAGACAGCAAAACTCATGGGCTTACCCTACCCTGGTGGCCCTGCTCTTTCAAAACTTGCCGAAAAAGGGCAACTAGGCCGTTTCAAGTTACCCCGCCCTATGCTGCACTCTGATGACCTAGAAATGAGCTTCAGTGGTTTAAAAACAGCTGTTTCCTTGTTGGTTCGAGATGCTTCCGTCGATGACTACCCGCATATCGCGATTGAATTCCAAGAAGCGGTGGCGGATGTATTGAGTTCTAAAGCACTCAGCGCTTTAGCAAAAACAGGTCTATCTCAATTAGTCGTAGCTGGCGGGGTGGGTGCGAATCAACGCTTACGCGCTAAACTTATTGAACGCTGCACGCAACGCGGCGCTCAAGTTTTTTTCCCACCCCTTAGATTGTGCACTGACAATGGGGCAATGATTGCGCATGCAGCGGGTTTACGACTGGCGGCAGGGGCCCCCTTTGATATTTCAACCGGCAGTTTTAACGTTCAACCTCGCTGGGATCTTGCCTCGCTTCAGCCCTTTTAACAACCCTTTTGCTGAGCGGAACTCCATCCTTCTCTCGTCTTAGTTTATGCACTGGCCCCACATACCCTGCAGCCAGTATCTTTAGGCACCCGAATTTCATGCCAACGCATTGTCCTAGCATCCAACAATTGCAAGCGCCCTCGCAAAGACTCCCCTATGCCAGCTATTAATTTCAATGCCTCTGCGGCTTGGATAGCACCAATGATTCCTGTGAGCGGAGAAAATACGCCCATCTCTGCACAGCGCACTTCTTCGGCTTGCTCCGATTGAGGAAACAAGCATTCGTAGCAGGGTGCATCATCAAAACGAGAATCAAATACTGAAATCTGCCCCTCAAAGCGAATCGCAGCACCCGACACCAAAGGTACTTTGGCTGCTACACAAGCCTCGTTTACGGCATGACGCGTAGCAAAGTTATCAGAGCAATCTAGCACCACATCCATCTGAGGCACCCTTTCTGAAAGCCAAGCAGGATCGGCCTTAAATGAATAGGGGATCACCTGCGTGAATGGATTTAAGGTTTGCAATCGGTTTTGCGTGGCCAAAACTTTTTGCTGTCCCACATCGGCAGATGCCAGAGCCACTTGGCGTTGCAGATTGGTGAGATCTACTGTGTCGTGATCACTCAGATGCAAATATCCAAGTCCTGCAGCACATAAATACAAAGAGGCAGGAGAACCTAATCCTCCCGCCCCTATCACTAAAACTTTTCCAAGTGCAATGCGCTCCTGGCCTTCAATTCCAATGTCGTCAAGCAGGATATGACGGCTATAGCGTAATAATCCTGCATCATCGAACATTGCGCGCCTTATTTCACTTCAGCAATTTTATCTACCTTGCCCGTCTTTAAGAACTGCACGGCCTGGCTTAGTTGATAGTCAGGCAACTCTTCGCCTGCTTTAAACTTTGCTTCACGTTCTTTCATGATGCGCTCACGCACCTCAGCAGCCTTTTTTGCTTTTTCTTTCAATTCAGCAGGCGTCAGTGATTTGGCATTATTACCCGTTCCAGCCTTCGCATCGGTTGGGTTACTCAAATGGTGTTCTAGGTCTGCTTCACGAATACCAATACCCTCATCAGGGCTTAGGGCGGGATCTTCGGGCACGATTACATCAGGCACAATCCCTTTTGCTTGAATAGAACGTCCACTTGGCGTGAAGTAGCGCGCTGTGGTTAATTTAACTGCAGTGTTATTTCCCAATGGCAAAATCGTTTGCACCGAACCTTTACCAAAACTTTGGGTACCGATGACGGTAGCGCGCTTGTGATCTTGCAAAGCACCTGCAACGATCTCCGAAGCCGAAGCCGAACCACCGTTCACCAACACCACCATGGGAAGTTTTTTCACAGTGGCAGGAAGTTTGGCCAAATAGTCTTCAGCACCAGGATGCAAGTAATTTTGAGGGGTAGCTGTCATCCGCATCTTCGCATCTTCTGTACGCCCATCGGTGTATACCACCAGATCATTGGCTGGCAGGAAAGCTGCTGAAACACCCACCGCTGCAGTCAGTAAGCCACCCGGATCATTGCGCAGATCCAATACCAAGCCTTTCAGATCGCCCTTATTGTCGTCATAGGCTTTCTGAATAGAGGTAGCGAGATTCTCGGCAGTATGTTCTTGAAATTGGCTAATGCGAATGGTGGCATATCCAGGCTCAACTTCTTTCAGTCGAACACTTTTCACCTTAATCACCGCACGCACTAAAGTCAGTACCAATGGGCTGGCTTCACCTTTGCGCAAAATAGTCAGTGAGATGGGCGTATCGGGCTTACCACGCATCCGTTTGACGGCTTCATCTAAGGTCAGGCCCTTTACAGCTGTGTCATCGAGCTTGGTAATCAGGTCACCGGCTTTGACACCTGCACGTGATGCAGGAGAGTCATCAATCGGGCTAACAACTTTTACCAAGCCATCTTCCATCCCTACTTCGATACCTAGGCCGCCGAACTCCCCTTGGGTACCCACCTGCAAATCTTTAAAAGCCTCTTGGTCTAGATAAGCGGAATGAGGATCTAAGCCGGACACCATACCATTGATGGCTTCTTTAATGAGCTTACGGTCATCCACGTTTTCTACATAGTTAGCCTTAATGCTGCCAAACACCTCTGACAGGGTGCGCAATTCTTCAATAGGAAGGGGCTGCTGAACTGATTTTTCAGCGACAGCAGAGTAATTCAAGCTCAGAGATACCCCAACAATTGCCCCCAAAAGCACTAAACCAATTTTTTGCGCTTTGCTACTCATTGCCTATTTCTCCTCTAAGCCGGAACCCATTTAGGGCTTGGCAGATTAATGTTTGACTGCCCAAGTCATGGGGTCAAACGGCTTACTCTGATATCTAAGTTCAAAATATAACCCGGCTTCAGCATTCCCGCCGCTATTTCCGACAGAAGCAACCACCACACCGCCTTTCACTACATCCCCTACCCTAGCGAACAAAGATTCCGTATTGCCATACAAACTCATATATCCACCCCCGTGATCCACGATGAGTAGATTACCAAATCCTCTTAGCCAATCACTGTAAACCACCCTTCCTGATGCCACAGCATGGACCTCGCGCCCTTGAGGGGCCCGAATAAACAAACCACGCCAACTTAATAAACTGTCTTCCCGTGGACTACCAAAACGATTAGCAAGTTCCCCTGTAACCGGCAGTCTTAGTTTTCCCTTCATTTTGGGAAAAGCTTCCGTGTCGTAGCCTTCCTCGGCATTTTCATCAATGCGCGCGACTACCTCAGGCGGTTTTGGGTGCAGATTGCCGCCTGAGGAGGATGCAGCAGGTGGTGCGGGAGGCGCCTCACGCGCTACACGCTCTTTAGCTTCACGCGCTTCTCGCTGCGCTTTTTCTTTTTGCTTGCGGCGCTCTTCGAGTGCCCGTGCAATGCGTTCCACTAGCTGGGTTAAGCGCTTCTCATCGCGCTCCATCGTCTGCAAATTCCGTTTTTGCGCTTGAAGTTTAGAGGATAGCTCAGCGACTACCTTGGCATGCGCAGTGCTTTCTTGTTGCAGTTTGCTGCGTTCCTTAGCCCGCGCCTCACGCATTTTTGCAATTTCATGCGCTTTATCCTCAGCTTGTTTTTTAAGCACTTGAAGTCGATCTAGATCTTTCTGCAAAGAAGCAACCGCTTTTTGTCTTGCTTTGGCAATGTGTTTTAAATATTCAGTATCGCGGGCTATTTGCTCTGGATTTTCACCTGACAAAAGCAGCGGCAAGGTATCCTGCGCCGCATTGGCGTATTGATAACGCAATAAATCAGCCAAACGCGCTTGTCCTTTTTGAACGGAGTCTTCTTCTATAGCTTGAGCTTGCAAAAGGCTTTTAAGGCTAGCTTGCGCTTCGCCCTCCTGCTCACCCAGTTTTCTTATTGTGCGGGTGGCATCGCTAATCGATTGTTCGGAGCGCTTCAGCGCATCCGCCGCTTCGGTTCGACTTTCTTCAGTCGCGGCTAAATCTTTTTGAGCGGATTGAATGCGCTTTCGTAAATCTTCAAGATCGCGCCCAGCATGATCTTCACTTGGAGAAGCCGCTAATGCAGAGTTACCTAGCAAAAGCAAAGCACAGGCAAAGTGCGCTAAGCGCAGTTTCACTCTAGGCTCCGATTCTTCCCTGACCAGCAACTGCCAACTTCGCTTCTTCGACACGAATTTGATCACCAAGGTAATAGTTGCTGATGGGTTTAAGATCATCATCTAGCTCATACACCAATGGCATTCCTGTTGGCACATTGATACCCACAATATCTGCATCAGCAATGTGATCGAGATATTTGATCAAGGCCCTCAGCGAGTTCCCATGAGCCACAATAAGAACCTGCTTTCCATCACGTATATGCGGTGCAATAGACTCTTCCCAATAAGGGGTAACGCGCGCTACCGTATCGCGCAAGCATTCTGTTAAGGGAATCTGCGACGGATCTAGTGCAGCGTAACGAGGATCATGCAACATTGCGCGCGGATCTGTTTTAGCCAAAGGCGGGGGAGCGATATCGAAAGCACGACGCCACTGCTGTACTTGGTCTTCACCAAATTTATCTGCTGTTTGGGCCTTATTGAGTCCCTGCAATGCACCATAGTGGCGTTCATTTAAGCGCCAACTATGCTGAACGGGTAGCCACATTTGATCCATCTCTTCCAGGGCAATCCACAGCGTTCGTATGGCTCGGCGCAACAAAGAGGTATGCGCAATATCAAAACGGAAACCGGATTGCTTGAGC
This sequence comes from uncultured Ferrovum sp., assembly GCA_903905585.1. Classification (GTDB taxonomy): domain Bacteria; phylum Pseudomonadota; class Gammaproteobacteria; order Burkholderiales; family Ferrovaceae; genus CAIVHB01. Next base: position 47,989 of record CAIVHB010000005.1, read on the forward strand.
AAATGTCCTGCCTCACGGGCTTCGTTTCTTCCGCGCTCAGTCAGATCTACATCTGTCCAGCCGGTAAAACGGTTTTGCTGATTCCACAAACTCTCGCCGTGGCGCAGCAGCACAATCTTCTTCATTTGATAAATGTGGTCGTTGATCTATAAGGGAATAGGATAAAAGCTTTAACTTTATATTATATCTGAGCTGAGCTGAAGGCGCTGCGATCCTTGCTTCTGCCTCTGTTAGAATGGAGGCCTAATGATTCGGAGCTTTCATGCATTTCCTCACTCAAAACATTGGTTATATTGCATTGATGATCATCAGCGCAGGCATGATGGTATGGCCTGACATCGACCGGTTTATCAATGGTGGTAGCGTAATCGGCACCTTAGAAGCCACTCTTTTGATGAATCAAAAGCGCGCTCTAGTCCTTGATGTTCGGGCCTTGGAAGATTTTCAAAAATCCCATATCCCAAGTGCTAGACATATTCCTGAAGCGGAAATCAAAACGCGTATTACGGAACTGAACAAGTTTAAAGAACGTCCTATTGTCTTGGTTGGCACTCGACCAACTACCGCCATGCGCGCTTTAAAAGCTGCTGGTTTTACCGAAATTGCGCAACTTCGTGGTGGGATGCCCGCCTGGTTGGAAGCGGGCTTACCCGTTCAAAAACTAACGAGTTAAGGTTTCAAATAATGCAATCCGTAGAGATGTTCTCCACCGCCGTCTGCCCATACTGCACTGCCGCCGAGCGTTTGCTCAAAGCCCGCGGAGTGGAACATATCGACAAACGACGAATTGATCTAGACCCTGCCCTACGCGAAGAGATGATGACGCGTAGCAACGGTCGACGCAGCGTTCCTCAAATTTTTATAGGTAATACCCACGTGGGCGGCTTCGATGATTTATCGGCGCTGGACCAAGCGGGTGGCCTGATTCCCCTGCTTCAAGGCACACAGCCCGAAGCTTAACTCTGTAAGGAAAGAAGCATGAGCGAAGAAGTAATAGGCACACAAGAACAACAAGCTGTTTTTGCCATCGAAAAAATCTATGTGAAAGATGCCTCCTTAGAAATTCCGGGTGCGCCCAATATTTTTCTTGAACGTGAAGCGCCAAACATTGAAGTACAGCTCTCCACCGGCGGTGCCAATGTATCTGAAGGTATTTTCGATGCCACCGTTAAAGTCACTGTGACGGCCAAACTGGGTGAGCGCGTGATGTTCTTGGTAGAAGTGACCCAAGGTGGCGTGTTCCGCATTATGAACATTCCAGAGACTGAAATTCCTGCTATTTTGGGAATGGCTTGCCCCAACATCTTGTTCCCGTATTTGCGTGAAACTGTTTCTGATCTGACCACTCGTGCGGGCTTCCCCCCAGTATTGCTCAACCCTGTTAATTTTGAAGCGCTGTATGCCCAGCAACAATCCAATGCCCAAGCGGGTAGTAACGGTAACGGTACTTCTCACTAGGCTGATGGGTGGTGCGCCTATTGCAAGCGCATCACTGAAGGCTTGAGCGTTTATGCAGATTGCAATTTTAGGAGCAGGCGCCTGGGGTACGGCGCTTGCAATCAGCTTGTCGGCGCGAAACAACGTCACGCTTTGGGCGCGCCGGCTTGAGGTTTGCGCGGCGCTCCGCGATCATCGTCTTCACCCCCATGCGCTCTCTGGCATCACACTGCCTGCACAAATTGAGATTGAATCTGATTTCAAATCGGCAATTCTTCATGCTGATCTGATTGTGATCTCCGTTGCTGTTGCAGGCATTCGCAGTGTGCTCGATCAACTTGCAGCGTGCGGCTATCAAAAGCCCGTGATCCTTGCCTGCAAAGGCTTTGAGCAAGATAGTGAGCAGTTACCGCATGTAC
>CAIVHB010000006.1 GCA_903905585.1 uncultured Ferrovum sp.
ATCTGGCTGCACGGTCTAGGTGCAGATGGCTGGGACTTTGTTCCGATTGTTCATGAACTGGGGCTTCCTGAAGAGCTTGCCATTCGCTTTATTTTTCCGCATGCCCCCAAGCAAGCCGTAACCGTCAACGGCGGGGCTGTGATGCGCGCTTGGTACGACATTGCCTTAGATGGATTAGAGCGTAAAACCGATGAGCCAGGTGTGCGAAAATCTGCAGATCTACTGAATGCCCTCATCGCCAATGAACGTACACGTGGCATTGAGTCCCACAACATCGTACTAGCAGGCTTCTCCCAAGGGGGCGTCATTGCGCTTCACGCAGGATTACGCTACCCCGAAGCACTGGGCGGGATCATGGCGCTCTCGACTTATTTTGCTATGCCCGAAGCCATTTCTGCAGAAGCTCACAGCGCCAATCAAGCTATTCCTGTTCTGATGGCGCACGGCACGCAAGATCAGGTGGTTTCACTTTCATTGGCCGAACGCTCCATGCAGGCTCTAAAAGCGAATCACTATGAGGTTCAGTGGCTCACCTACCCCATGGCGCATTCAGTTGCTATGGAAGAACTCAAAGCAATAAAGGGGTTTCTGTTAAAAGTTTTCTCTTAATGCCTTAACATGACTGAAATGCAAGCTATACTCTTATCAATAAAAAACGAAGGGGGATGTCAGATGTCTACTCAGTTCATTGTTTCACGCGTAAGTGCAGCATTCGTAGGACTTCTGCTCATTAGTATGGGAGGAGTAAGCCTGGCTGCTGACGTGATCACCATTAAATTTAGCCACGTCGTGGCGCGCGACACTCCCAAGGGCCAAGCAGCCGATCTCTTTGCTCAGAAAGTCAATGAATACACCGGTGGCAAAGTCAAGGTAGAGGTATACCCCAACTCCACTCTCTACAAAGACAAAGAGGAAATGGAAGCCCTGCAACTTGGTGCAGTTCAAATGTTGGCGCCTTCGCTTGCCAAATTTGGCCCTTTAGGTGTCAAAGAATTTGAAGTATTTGACCTGCCTTTCATCTTTGATGACTACAATGATTTGCATACCGTTACACAAGGTCCCGTTGGCAAGACCCTGATGAGCAAACTCGATGCCAAGGGGATTAAAGGTTTGGCCTTCTGGGACAACGGTTTTAAATCATTCTCGGCCAATACCCCCATTCGCACCCCCGCAGATCTTAAGGGCAAGAAAATGCGTATTCAATCTTCTAAAGTTTTAGAGGAACAAATGCGCACCCTAGGTTCACTTCCTCAAGTGATTCCCTTTTCTGAGGTTTACCAATCCTTGCAAACTGGCGTCGTAGATGGCACTGAGAATCCTATCTCTAATGTTTACACTCAAAAAATGCATGAGGTACAAAAATATCTCAGCCTAACCCGCCACGGTTACTTAGGTTACGCAGTGATCGTAAACAAGCCTTTCTGGGACGGTTTACCTGCCGATATTCGCGGCCAGATAGAACACGCGATGAAAGACGCAACTTTGCAAGCTAACACTACAGCAGAAAAACAAAACGATGCAGATCTGGAACTGATTCGTAAGAGCGGCAAAACGCAGATCACCGTGCTCAGCAAAGAAGAACGTATGGCATTTAAGAAAGCCTTGATTCCGGTTCATCAAAAAATGGAATCAAGGATCGGCAAAGACATCATTCAAGAAGTGTATCGCGAAACCAAGTTCGATCCGAACGGACTATAAGAACTCCGCTGGATCTCTTTAAAGTGAACTTACTGAATCGCTTTCTTAATCGTTTTGAGGAAATCTTTATTTCCTTCCTGATGGCGGGCGCCACGCTGTTGATTTTTACTGCCGTGGTGCACCGTTATCTTTGCGGGCTGCCCATCCCCTATGTGCAGGACTTCATGCTGAGCCTAAACTTCAGTTGGTCACAAGAACTGTGCATCATCATGTTTGTTTGGATGGCCAAGTTTGGAGCGGCCTATGGGGTAAGAACGGGCATTCACGTAGGGGTGGATGTGTTGGTTAAACAGTTTGATCAAAAAAAACGTAACCTTTTCATTCTATTTTCCCTCATGGCGGGTGCATTTTTTACAGGCTGTATTGCCACCCTTGGCGCACACTTTGTTTGGCAAAACGGCGCGCACCACGCGTGGCTTGAACTGACCCATCAGCCTTTTGGCATTCTTCCCGAGGGCCCCACCACTCCGGATTTAGAGTGGCCCACTTGGATGGTGTATTCAGCGATTCCTTTGGGCTCTGGGCTCATGTGCTATCGCTTTTTACAAAATGCCTGGAGCTTCTATCACACTGGATCACTTCCCAGTTATAACCACGCCCATGTTGAAGGACTCCATGAAGCGCCTTCTGGAACTAAGGTTCACTAGGCCTTGAACGCGCTCATTATTTTTAGTTTGTTGTTAGCCTTGATGTTGACCGGCATGCCGATCAGCATCTCGCTGGGTCTGACGGTTCTGACCTTCATCGTCACGATGACGCAAGTTCCCATGGAGTCGGTTGCGCTTAAGCTGTTTACCGGAATTGAGAAATGGGAAATCATGGCCGTGCCCTTTTTCATTCTGGCAGGTAACTTTCTGACTCACGGCGGTGTGGCAAGGCGAATGATTGATTTTGCCATCTCACTGGTAGGCCACTTTCATGGTGGCTTAGCACTCGCCGCCATCTTGGCCTGTGCCATGTTTGCACTCGTGTGCGGTTCGAGTGTTGCAACGGTTGTGGCGATTGGTTCTATCGTGCTGCCCGCCATGGTCGCTAATGGCTACCCGATGCGTTTTGCTGCGGGGGTAATCATCACTGCGGGATCTTTAGGCATCTTGATGTTGCCCTCTATCCCCAAGGTGATTTATGCCATCTCGACGGGAACATCGATTGGCGCTCTGTTTGTGGCTGGCTTGCTGCCCGGTATGCTGCTGACCGCCATGTTGTGCGGTGTTACTTGGTTCTTAGCACGACGCAATAACTACCCTAGGCTTCCTCGTGCCACTTGGTTTGAGCGATTCACCGCCTTCAGAGAAAGTGTGTGGGGCTTGATGCTGGTGGTCATTATAGTGGGTGGCATTTACAGCGGCCTATTCACGGCCACGGAAGCTGCCGCAATGGCAGCGGTGTACTCCTTTTTTGTCTCCGTTTTTGTATACCGTGATATGTCCCTTAAAGATGTCCCTAAGGTACTTAGGGAATCCGCCAATATGTCAGCGATGTTGTTGTACATCATCACCAACGCAGTCCTGTTCTCATTTGTTTTGGCCAATGAAAATCTTCCCAATCATCTTGCCGAATGGTTAATCGGACAGAATCTGGGGCCTGTGGGCTTCCTGCTCATGGTCAATATATTGCTTCTGGTCGCAGGTAACTTTATGGAACCTTCTTCCATCATTCTGATCATGGCACCGGTATTTTTCCCTGCTGCCATGAGCTTGGGAATTAACCCGGTTCACTTCGGGATTTTGATCGACGTAAACATGGAAGTAGGCTTGTGTCACCCTCCTGTTGGCCTCAATCTTTACGTAGCTTCAGGCATTTCAGGGCTGGGTGTCACTGAACTCACCAAAGCGGTATTACCTTGGCTGCTTACGTTGATTGTCTTCTTAGTCATCGTAACGTACTGGCCTTGGTTATCGCTTGTCCTGCCTCGTGCCATGGGAATGATGTA
>CAIVHB010000007.1 GCA_903905585.1 uncultured Ferrovum sp.
ACTTTAAGGTACGTACATGATAAGCTTTAAGGCTGTTCCCCGCGAGTGGGGCTTATATGCAAAAGGATTGAGATCCATGTCGGGTAATACCATCGGCACCTTATTTACGGTAACTTCATTTGGCGAAAGTCATGGCCCAGCGATTGGTTGTGTCGTGGATGGATGCCCACCAGGGTTATCTCTGACCCATGAACACATCCAATTTGAGCTGGATCGTCGAAAACCGGGGACTTCTCGTCACGTGACGCAAAGGCGAGAAAGCGATACGGTTGAAATTCTCTCTGGGATCTTTGAAGGGCTTACGACTGGAGCCCCGATTGGTCTTTTGATCCGCAATGAAGATCAACGCAGCAAAGACTACGGCAATATCGCTGATCGATTTCGCCCTGGGCATGCCGATTACACCTACACCCAAAAATATGGCTTCCGCGATTATCGTGGAGGCGGCCGTTCTTCAGCGCGTGAAACCGCTGTGCGCGTTGCTGCGGGTGCGATTGCCAAACTTTGGCTGAGAGAGCGCTTTGGGGTGAGCGTGCGAGGATATCTCTCGCAATTAGGTCCCGTGAAGGTTCCTTTTGTACGCTGGGAAGATGTGGATCAAAACCCCTTTTTTGTGGCCAATCAGGATGCGGTGCCCGAGCTTGAAACCTTCATGGATAAGCTGCGCAAAGATGGAGACTCGGTGGGGGCGCGGATTGATGTCGTGGCAGAAGGCGTTCCTCCTGGTTGGGGAGAGCCTGTTTATGATCGGCTAGATGCCGATCTTGCTTACGCTTTGATGGGCATTAATGCGGTGAAAGGGGTTGAGATTGGAGACGGCTTTGGGGTGATTGATCAACGTGGGACTGTGCACGGTGACGAAATGAGTCCTGAAGGATTTCTTTCTAATCATGCGGGTGGAGTTTTAGGCGGGATTAGCACAGGGCAGTCGATTCTAGCTTCCATTGCAATTAAGCCCACATCGAGTATTCGATTACCCAGAAATTCTGTGAATTTGCAGGGCGAAGCGGTGATGGTAGAAACCTTTGGTCGTCATGATCCATGCGTTGGTATCCGTGCAACACCCATTGCTGAGGCCATGGTAGCGCTTGTCTTGATGGATCATGCACTGCGCCATCGCGCCCAGAATGGAGACGTGAAATGTGAAACCCCAGTTATTCCCGCAAGCTCTTCTAGCCTATCGAGATAACAACAGTCTCGATCAGAATGCCCAGCTCATGGCAAAATAGCCGATTATCTTGAATCAAAGTGTGAGTTTTTTATGTCCTCGCAAACGCTGTACGACAAACTTTGGCATTCCCATGTGATTCGCAGTGAGCCGGATGGCACGGCACTGATTTACATTGATCGCCATCTGGTTCATGAAGTGACCAGCCCTCAAGCCTTTGAAGGCTTGCGCCTGAATAATAGGCCCGTGTGGCGCGTATCTTCGATCTTGGCGACGCAAGACCATAATGTGCCCACTACGGCCGTAAAAGAAATTACGGATCCCGTGTCTCGTCTTCAAGTCAGCACTTTAGATGAGAATTGCAAATCTCATGGCATTACTGAATTTGCGATGGGAGATCCCCGTCAAGGTATCGTGCATGTGATTGGGCCAGAACAGGGCGCGACCTTGCCGGGCATGACGGTAGTCTGCGGTGACTCTCATACCAGTACCCACGGGGCATTTGCAGCGCTTGCAATGGGAATCGGTACTTCTGAAGTCGAACACGTGTTGGCTACCCAATGTTTGTTAAGCAAAAAAGCCAAATCGATGTTGGTGCGTGTCGAAGGTGTTCTGAGGCCAGGAGTGACAGCTAAAGATGTCGCTTTAGCCGTTATTGGTGAAATCGGAACTGCGGGTGGAACGGGATATGCCATTGAGTTTGGTGGAAGCGCTATTCGTGGTTTGAGCATGGAAGGCCGAATGACCCTTTGTAATATGGCGATTGAGGCCGGGGCACGCAATGGAATGGTCGCTGCAGACGAAACCACCATCGCGTACTTGCGAGGACGTCCCTATGCACCCACTGCGCAACAATGGGATGCTGCCGTTGCGGTTTGGAAGACCTTGCACAGTGACGAGCATGCTCAATTTGATCGCGTGGTAGATATTCCGGCCGACAGCATCGAGCCGCAAGTGACATGGGGTACGTCGCCTGAGATGGTGACTACAATAGGTGGCAAAGTACCCGATCCTGCTCGAGAGACTGATCCCACGCGCCGCCAAGGAATCGAAAAGGCCTTGAGCTATATGGGATTGAAAGCCAATACGCCGATTGCTGATATTGAAATCGATAAGGTGTTTATTGGTTCCTGCACGAACTCAAGAATTGAAGATTTGCGTGCTGCAGCTGATGTGGTGAAAGGTCGTCAAGTTTCATCTCGCGTCAAACTCGCTATGGTTGTACCGGGTTCAGGTTTAGTGAAGGCCGCTGCTGAAAAAGAGGGCCTGGATCGTATATTTACTGAAGCAGGTTTCGAGTGGCGCAATCCAGGTTGTTCGATGTGCCTGGGAATGAATGATGATCGCTTAGAGCCTGGTGAGCGCTGTGCCTCAACCTCTAATCGCAATTTTGAGGGGCGTCAGGGAACAGGAGGCAGAACACACTTGGTGAGCCCAGCGATGGCTGCTGCCGCTGCGATTGCTGGCCATTTTGTTGATATTCGCAATCTTTAAGCGCAGCAAGTAAGGAATTTACACAATGCAAAAATTTACTACGCATGATGGCTTGGTGGCCCCTATGGATCGCGCTAATGTCGATACCGATGCCATCATTCCTAAGCAATTTCTGAAGTCGATCAAGCGTTCGGGGTTCGGCCCTAACTTATTCGATGCATGGCGCTATCTTGATGAAGGACAGCCTGGTAAAGACAATTCTAACCGTCCTCTCAACCCTGATTTCGTTTTGAATCAAGCACGCTATAAAGGTGCATCCATCTTGTTGACGCGGGAAAACTTTGGTTGTGGGTCGAGTCGTGAGCACGCCCCTTGGGCATTAGAGGATTATGGTTTTCGCGCTGTGATTGCTTCTTCCTTCGCCGATATCTTCCATAGTAATTCCTATAAAAATGGTTTGCTTCCCATTACCTTGTCGGCCGAAATCGTGAACGATTTGCTTCACACCACGCTAAGCCATGAGGGATATCGTCTCACCATTGATCTGCCTGAACAAAAAGTAATGACTCCCGACGGACGCGCATTCACTTTCGAGATTGATGGATTTAGAAAATATTGTTTGATTGAAGGCTTGGATGATATTGGTCTGACGCTTCGTCATGCAGAGGAAATAAAAAACTTTGAGGGTAGCCGGCGCGCCGCCCAACCTTGGCTTTATGTGGAGAGTGCACGATGAAAGTCGCTGTATTGGCTGGAGATGGGATTGGCCCAGAAATTATTGCTGAAGCGTTAAAAGTCATTGATGTGCTTCGTGCAGAAGGTCTTCATATAGAAACAGAGGCGGCTGCAGTGGGTGGAGCAGGGGTAGACCTGACTGGAGACCCACTTCCAGAAGCCACTTTGAAACTCTGCCGTGAATCGGATGCCATTTTATTTGGCGCGATTGGTGGCCCTCAGTACGATGTATTGCCCCGTGAACAACGTCCGGAGCGGGGACTATTGCGTTTGCGTAAAGAACTTGATTTGTTTGCAAACCTTCGTCCGGCAAAAGTGTTTCCCCAGTTAGCTGCGGCTTCAACCTTGCGTGCTGATGTGGTGGCTGGGCTAGATATGCTGATCATTCGTGAGCTCACCGGTGATATTTATTTTGGTGAGCCGCGGGGTATTCGCATTGAGGCCAATGGAGAGCGGGTAGGTTTCAACACCATGATTTATAGTGAAAGTGAGATCCGTCGGGTAGCGCATGTAGGCTTTCAGTCTGCGCAACGACGCAACCATCGCCTGTGCTCGGTCGATAAAATGAATGTGTTGGAAGCGACCCAGTTATGGAGGGACGTGGTGATCGAGGTTTCTAAGGAATATCCTGACGTCGAGCTTTCACATCTGTTGGTCGATAATGCAGCGATGCAATTGGTTCGCAATCCTCGTCAGTTTGATGTGATCCTAACGGGAAATATTTTTGGCGACATCTTATCGGATGAGGCCTCAATGCTGACAGGTTCTATCGGCATGTTGCCATCGGCTTCTTTGAACGCTGGTTCTCAGGGCTTGTATGAGCCGATTCATGGATCGGCCCCTGATATCGCAGGGAAAGGCTTGGCAAATCCGTTGGCGCAAATTCTCTCGTTGGCAATGATGTTTCGGTACTCCTTAAACCGAGCTGATCTTGCTGATCGCATCGAAAAAGCAGTAGAAGATACGCTTGAGGCTGGCTATCGCACGGGCGATATTGCAATGCCCGGGGAAAAGAAGATTGGAACCGTTGAGATGGGTGATGCAGTAGTTCGCGCCCTTAAGCAGGGGCATGCATGATGTTAAAAACGGGATTAATTGGATGGCGTGGGATGGTGGGTTCCGTGCTCATGCAGCGTATGCAAGAGGAGCAAGATTTTGCCTATATTGCCCCCACTTTTTTTACCACCTCTCAAGTCGGTGCTGCTGCCCCAAGCCTAGCGGGTGATCAAGCAAAGCTGCATGACGCAAGTGATTTAAATCTTCTTGCAGAAATGGACGTGATTCTGACTTGCCAAGGTGGAGATTACACCACTGAAATCTTTGATGCCCTGCGAGCTCAAGGTTGGAGCGGATATTGGATCGACGCTGCTTCAACGCTCAGGATGCGGGATGACGCCGTTATCATTCTTGATCCCGTTAATCGAGAAGTGATTGATGCGGCACTCGATTCAGGTATAAAGAATTATGTGGGCGGCAATTGTACTGTTAGTCTGATGTTGATGGGCTTGGGGGGATTGTTTCGAGAGGATCTCGTTGAGTGGGTTTCAGCAATGACATATCAAGCAGCATCGGGAGCAGGTGCGCAAAATATGCGTGAACTGCTTGCTCAGATGGGGGTGTTAGAAAACAAGGTTGCCCCGCAACTTGCTGATCCTGCCTCTGCAATATTGGAAATTGATGCTGCTGTGACGGCTTCCTTGCGAGATGGCTCACTCCCTACCCAAAATTTTGGATATCCGCTTGCGGGTAGTTTATTGCCTTGGATTGATAAAGATTTAGGCAATGGGCAAAGCAAAGAGGAATGGAAGGCGCAGGTCGAAGCCAATAAAATTCTTGGTCAATCTGCTCACCCTATTCCTGTTGATGGAGTATGTGTGCGGATTGGAGCGATGAGATGTCATAGCCAGGGCTTAACGATCAAGATAAAAGAAGACTTACCGATCCATCAAATTGAGAAAATTATTGCATCTTCTAATGATTGGGTCCGCGTGATTCCGAATCAGCGGGAGGCTAGCTTAATGGGTTTGACCCCCACTGCAGTCAGTGGAAAATTAGATATTCCGGTAGGTAGATTACGGAAATTATCTTTGGGGCCTCACTACTTATCTGCGTTCACAGTAGGTGATCAGTTACTTTGGGGTGCAGCAGAGCCCTTGCGGCGCATGCTTAGGATTCTCGCCGCAAGGACAAATTAGTGGTAACTTTCTGGGTTGCAAGGCGATATCGACCGCAGCACCTATGGAGTTTTGAATGCGCGGCACTGTGAAACCCCCCATGATTAAACTGCAAGGCTTAAAACCTTGGATACTTGCGCTTAGCTTTTTACTAAGTGCTGGAATGGCTGATGCCGCAAGTTTTGGCAAGATGAAGGTCTTGTCGACACTCGGTCAGCCTTTGCTTGCCGAAATCGATTTGGTGAATGTCACGCCCGATGATTTGCTCGGCATGTCAGCGAAGATCGCTTCTGCTGAGATGTTTAGCGAAGCGAATATCGAACGATCTCCTGCTTTGGATTCAGTGAAGTTGGTGATTGATAAACGTGAAAACGGTCAGCCTTTTATTCGTGTGAGTAGCTCACAAGCTATTTCACTTGCGTCGTTGAATCTATTAGTTGAGGTGAATTGGGCTTCGGGGCGTTTGGTCAGGGATTATCCGGTTTTACTCAACCCACCTAAATCCGTGGCAAGCGCATCGGGTGCGGGGACTGTTAACCCGCCTGGGTTTGTGAATCAAACGCCTCCCACTCCTGTTGAGGCAAAAGAGAAAGAGCCTTCAGCGCCTGCTGTTGAATCCTCCAAACCCATCGCACCTCCCACGCAAGTTGCTACTTCTGCTCCACCGCCACCGCCGCCACCGCCGCCTGCTGCGCCTGCGCCAGCACCGGAAGCCTCTCGCGAAGAGTCCGCCCCGCCACCCGTTCTCCCAGCGGGGGCTACTTCGCCTGAGCGTTCAAGTACCAATGAAAAATCGACTAAAGCAGTGGATAGCCAAGCTAAGCCTCATAAAATAGTAAAGGTCAAAAATGGAGATACGCTGACCAACATCGCAGCTAAACTTCACCCGCCTAAGGGGATGCTAGAACAGACCATGGTGGCGGTATTCGAAGCTAATCGTCGGGCATTTATTAAAGATAATGTCAATCGCATCCGGGCTGGATCTAGCCTAGAAATACCGGATGCAGCTGAGGTAGCTGCTGTTCCATCCGAAGAGGCAAGTAAGCGTCTTAAATTAATGGCCAAAGATTTCGATGCCTATCGTGGCCGTCTGGCGAGTGCTGCAGCAGCTCGGCCTGTCGCTTCTTCTTCGGCTAAAGCGCCGGTTACAGGAAAAATGGAAGGGGCTGCAGATGATGCGGCAACGCCCGTGAAGCCCGGTGCAAATGATGTTTTGAAGCTATCACGAAGCGCAGAGGGTAAAAAAACCGAAAAGTCTGGGCGTGGTGAGGAGCCTAAGACAGATAAAGCCCCGGAGAAATCGTCTGAGAAAGGCAAGGCCAATTCGGCGCTTGAGGACAAACTCCGGGAAGAAGCGATTGTTCGTGAGAATCAGCTTAAGGAAGCGCGCGAACGTGCGGCTATCCTTGAAAAAGATGTAGGGCAAATGCGAAAGCTTTTGCAGGAGAAAGAGGAGCTTGCTCGTAAGACTGAAATAGAGAATGCAAAAAAAGCGGAAGAGCAAAAAAAGGCGGATGAGAAACAAAAAGCGGAAGAGCAGAAGAGAACTGCTTCCAAAATGATGGCTCCAGTCGCTTTGCCCGAAGCAATCAAACCGGTGCTCACAGAGGAACAAAAAGAAGCGGCAAGGAAAGAGTCACAATTGAGCAAAGAGGCTGCTGCCAAAAAAGAGGCAGATAACAAGCCCGCAGAAGAAAAGCCCCCTAAAGTTGACGATGCGGGCTCGGCCAGTAAAGTGCCAGAAGCTTCAGCACCCCCCGCTAAAGCTGCGGGCGAAGCAAATGAAAAAGATACCAAAGAGACGGATCAAGAGAAAAAAGAAAGTGTTAAAGAAGAAGAGAAGCCGGTTGCACCCTTGGGCCGACCCGATAAAAAACCGGCCCCGCCAGAAACCCCTGAGGCATCATCAGGCATCCTAGGCCTGCTCACAGAGAATCCCCTAGCGATCGCCGGAGGTTTGGCAACCGGGGTATTGGTGGGTTGGCTGGGCTTAACTGCGCTGCGTCGCCGTCGTGAGAGACTGCAGGATGCGCTGTTTGAACCGGACCCTATTGATCCCATTTCTCATGGGGTCACTACGCCAGAATCAGAGCCCGTCCCTGTTGAGCAGGTTAAGGCCGTGCAAATTGCCGAGACCCTTAAAAGTTTCTCTGAGGGCGATGCGGCAGAAGAATTGGCATCTAATGTGCGTCAGGATGTTGACCCGATCGAAGAGGCGGATGTTTACATTGCCTATGGTCGAAATGAGCAAGCCGAAGAAATACTGCTCAAAGCAATCATGTCAAATCCAGCGCGTCTGGAGCTCATTAAGAAATTGCTCGATCTCTACGCCATGGAAAAACGGTTGCCAGATTATGCGCAAGGCTTTGCCAAGTTGCAGTCTCTGGCGCCGGCCGGAAGTACCTTGCTGGCGGCCGCAAGAAGGGTAGGCGCAGAGCTTGATCCTGCCAATCCTCTTTACAGCATGGTGGCCCCTCCTGCCGCTCCTGCAGCAGCCCCAGTGATCGCTCCAACTGCAGCAACACCGCCGAGCTTGAGAGGCGTGGATCTTGACGTGACTTCTGGCCCGGCACCTGCGGGTGGTCCTAATATTGCTTCCGCTCCTTCCGCCCCCGCTTCTTCTCTTGTTCCGCCTGTGCCTGGAGAATCTGTCACACCTCCTGGTAGTTTTGGCGATATCAATCTTGAGCTCGATGCGGAAAAACCAGCAGCAACCCCCGCAGTCACTCCCGCAGATACGCCTCCTGCTGAACGCGGGCCAGAGTGGCAAGCTGTTGCAACGCAATTGGATCTTGCACGGGCGTATATGGAAATTGAAGACAAGGACAATGCGCGCGATCTACTCAATGAGGTGATTGCAAAAGGAGATGCTGCCCAGCGCGGCGAGGCAGAGCGCATTCTGGCTGAACTAGGCGGCTAGGAAAGCCCGCTAAGTTGTGCGAATAGCACTCGGACTGGAGTATGACGGCCGTGGATTTGCTGGTTGGCAACGTCAATCAGATTTACCAACGGTTCAGCTGGCGGTGGAATCTGCCATCGCAGCAATCGCAGGGCACGAGGTGACCTTGCATGCTGCGGGACGAACCGACCGAGGTGTGCATGCCCTCCTTCAAGTAGCGCATTTTGATACCGATGCAGACCGCCCCGAAACAGCTTGGGTGCGGGGGGTAAATAGTCATCTGCCTCAAGGGATCGCAGTGCTTTGGGCTACCGTTGTGGAAGAACGTTTTCATGCTCGATTTTCAGCTACTGGCAGGCATTACCGTTATTTAATGCTCGATCACCCCGTTCGGCCTGCCTTGGCAGCAGGACAGTTAGGTTGGTACCACGCAAAGCTGGATGTTGAAGCAATGGCTGCAGCCTGTTTATGTTTGTTGGGAGAACATGATTTTTCTAGTTTTCGAGCGTCAGAGTGCCAGTCAGATACCCCTGTAAAAGAAGTTCGTTACGTGAGCGTTCAGCGACTTGGTGGGCTGATAGAATTTCGCTTCTCAGCCAATGGATTTTTGCATCATATGGTACGTAATCTTGTGGGAAGTTTGGTGGCGATTGGAAGTCACCGCCAACCTGTAGAGTGGATGGCCGAGTTGCTATTTGCCCGGGATCGCACCATTGCGGCACCTACCTTTGCGCCAGATGGTTTGTATCTGAGCAAAATTGACTATCCCGCTGAATTCAATTTACCCCTCACACAGCCACATTGTTTGTTGTCATCAGATGCTGTCCTTGCTGAATCGGGCTTTCAGTGATGCGCTGTCGAATTAAAATCTGTGGTTTGACGAGGCCTGAAGATGTAGAGACTTGCGTAGAGGCAGGTGCTGACGCCATTGGTTTTGTTTTTTATTCTGAGAGTCCGCGCGCTGTAACGCCTCAAAACATGCAAGCGCTTTTAGCGAACATTCCTGCCTTTGTGCAAACTGTGGGGCTTTTTGTAAATCCTGATCGTCGATGGGTGGAAGAGGTTTGTCAGGCCGTGCCTTTAGATCTTTTGCAATTTCATGGTGAAGAGTCCCGTGCGTTCTGTGAAAGCTTTGGAAAACCTTATATCAAGGCTATTCGGGTTAGACCCGAGCTCGATTTGCTACAATATTGCTTCACCTATGCGTCTGCGCGGGGTGTGTTGTTGGATGCTTACCACCCAAACCTTTGGGGCGGGAGTGGGCAATCCTTCGATTGGTCTTTGATACCAAAGAATTGTTCTCTTCCGGTGATTTTGTCGGGAGGGTTGAATGAATCGAACGTGGGTGAGGCGATTCGCGCCGTGCACCCGTTTGCCGTCGATGTTAGCAGTGGCGTGGAGATCTCGAAGGGGATCAAGGACGCCAGTCGCATCCAGGCGTTTATCAGCGGAGTTTTAAAAGCATGAAGATTTATGACCTGCCGGATGCAAGAGGGCACTTTGGTCCTTATGGTGGAACCTTTGTTGCAGAGACACTGATTGCAGCATTAGATGAACTGCGCCTGAACTACTTGCGCTTAAAAGATGACCCTAAGTTTAAAGAAGAGCTGGCCTACGAACTGGCTCACTATGTAGGGCGTCCTAGCCCGATTTACTTTGCTCGTCGCATGACGGAACTGGCCGGTGGGGCACAAATTTTCTTGAAGCGTGAAGATTTGAATCATACGGGGGCTCATAAGGTTAACAATACGGTTGGCCAGGCAATGGTAGCGCGTCATATGGGCAAGCCCCGTATCATCGCGGAAACCGGGGCCGGACAGCACGGTGTGGCTTCAGCAACCGTTGCTGCGCGTTATGGAATGGAATGCGTGGTTTACATGGGTTCCGAGGATGTGAAACGTCAGGCGCAAAACGTGTATCGCATGAAATTACTGGGTGCGACCGTTGTGCCGGTGGAAAGTGGCTCGAAGACTCTCAAGGATGCGCTCAACGAAGCAATGAGAGATTGGGTGACCAACGTACAGAATACTTTTTACATTATCGGAACCGTTGCAGGTCCCCATCCTTATCCCATGATGGTGCGTGACTTTAACTCTATCGTTGGTAAAGAATGCCTGACGCAAATGCCTGAGATGTGTGGCCGCCAACCTGATGCAGTGCTTGCTTGCGTTGGGGGAGGGAGCAATGCGATGGGCATCTTCCATCCCTATATTCCTTATGAAGAAGTGCGCCTCATTGGCGTTGAAGCGGGCGGGGAAGGGATTGCTACAGGTAAACATTCGGCTTCTTTATCTGCCGGAACACCCGGTGTGTTGCATGGCAATCGCACCTATCTGCTGCAAGATGAGAACGGTCAAATCATTGAGACCCATTCCGTCTCTGCAGGGCTAGATTATCCTGGAGTGGGCCCCGAGCACGCTTGGTTAAAAGATAGCGGCCGGGCTGAGTATGTCAATGTGACTGATGATGAAGCATTGCAAGCATTCCATGATCTTTGCCGTCATGAAGGGATTATCCCGGCCCTGGAATCTAGTCATGCCTTGGCTTATGCAATGAAACTTGCTAAAGAAATGCGACCTGATCAAATTATTTTGGTGAACCTTTCAGGCCGTGGCGATAAAGATATGGCGACCGTTGCTGAACGCATGGGTATGACTTTATAAAATAGTTTTTGGAGAAACACATTGTCTCGTATTGCTCGTACCTTTGAACAACTGGCTGCCCAGGGTCGTTCTGCATTGATCCCTTTCTTTACTGCAGGCGATCCTGATCCTGAAAGTGCGGTCCCGTTCATGCGCGCCATGGTGAAAGGAGGGGCAGATATCATTGAACTCGGTGTTCCTTTCTCCGACCCGATTGCAGATGGTCCTGTTATTCAGCGTTCTAGTGAACGCGCACTCAAGCATGGCGTATCTTTGCGACGGGTGATTGAAATGGCGCGTACTTATCGTAAGGAAGATCAAAAGACTCCGCTTGTGTTGATGGGCTATGCTAATCCGATTGAGCAAATGGGGTTTGAGCACTTTGCCGATACGGCCAAAGAAGCAGGTGTGGATGGCGTTCTTGTGGTGGACTATCCACCCGAAGAGTGTGAGCGCTTGGTTGAGGTATTGCGTTCAAGAGATATCGATACTATTTTTTTGTTATCTCCCACGAGTACCAATGAGCGGGTAGAAGCCGTAGGTAAATTGGCTTCAGGGTATGTGTATTACGTTTCTCTGCGAGGTGTCACGGGTGCTGCCAATATCGATACCCAGGATGTTGCCCAACACGTTGAGCGGATTCGTCAGCATGTGAGCGTTCCAGTGGGAGTAGGCTTTGGAATTCGTGATGGCGAAACCGCGCATGTCATCTCAAAAATTGCCGATGCGGTGGTCATTGGAAGCCGTATTGTTTTGACCATTGAAGAGTCAGCAAATGGCGAAGCTGCAGTGCCTCGCATTGAGGTCTTGTTGCGGGAGTTCAGGGAAGCAATGGATCGCAGCCAAAAAACAGTCAGTTTGGGCTCAGGGAAAACAACATGAGTTGGTTCAAAAAGCTACTTCCCCCAAGGATTAATCGTGATGCCATCAGTGCTAAACGATCCACCATGCCTGAGGGTTTGTGGAGCAAATGTGATTCCTGTGAGGCTGTTCTGTACCGCTCTGACCTCGATAACAATTTGCAAGTGTGTCCGAAATGTTCCCATCACAATCGAATTAGCGCGCGAGATAGGCTGGATGCTTTTCTTGATGAAGATGAGCGGTTTGAGTTGGGTTCTGAGGTGGTCCCGGTTGATACGCTTAAATTTAAAGATAGTCGGCGTTATACAGAGCGCTTAACTGAAGCCCAGCGGGTTACGGGTGAGACAGATGCACTGGTTGTCATGCAAGGGACAGTGCACGGATTACCCGTCATTGCAGCAAGCTTTGAGTTTTCTTTCATGGGGGGCTCGATGGGCTCGGTTGTCGGTGAACGCTTTGTGCGCGCAGTGGATGCTGCGATGGACCAAAAAGTCCCTTTTGTTTGCTTTTTGGCAAGTGGGGGAGCACGCATGCAAGAAGGACTGTTGTCCTTGATGCAGATGGCAAAAACTTGCGCAGCGCTTAAACGGCTTGCAGGTGTTCCGCTGCCTTTTATTTCTGTTTTGACTGACCCTACCATGGGTGGAGTGTCGGCCAGTTTTGCGATGATAGGTGATGTGGTGATTGCTGAACCTGGCGCACTGATTGGTTTTGCTGGTCCACGAGTGATTGAGCAAACTGTTCGTGAAACACTCCCAGAAGGTTTTCAGCGTGCTGAATTTCTGTTGGAAAAAGGCGCAATCGATATGATTGTGGATCGCCGAGGAATGCGTGAGAAAGTGGCGAGCTTGCTCGCCTTGCTCACTGGCCAGACTCTCGCTGCCTAAGGTTAAAGGCTCGCATTTCAGTGAGTTCCGCCTCCCCCTTTCCTACCAGCGGCGTGGTTGCTGACTGGTTAAGCTATCTTGAGGGATTGCATGCCAAAGCAATCGACATGGGTTTAGACCGTGTTGTTGAGGTGTTGCATCGCCTACCACACGCAAAAAAGATCCCCGTCATTACTGTGGGGGGTACCAACGGTAAGGGATCTACGACGGCTTATCTTGAAGCCATCCTTCATGCTGCTGGCTATAAAACAGCTTGTTATACCTCCCCGCATCTGTTGCGCTACAACGAACGGATTCGTATTAATCGAAAGCCAGCTTCAGATGCAGAGATTGTTGAATCTTTCTTGGCAGTCGAGGCGGCTCGTCAGCAGACATCTTTGACCTATTTTGAATTTGGAACTTTAGCCGCCCTTCATCACTTTAGTCGATCTGAGGTCGATGTTCTGATTCTTGAAGTGGGGATGGGAGGCCGACTGGATGCGGTAAATGTGATGGATTCTGATTGCGCTATCGTCACCAGCGTTGCATTGGACCATATGGAGTTTCTGGGCCCAGATCGCGAGAGTATTGCGCTAGAAAAAGCGGGTATTTTTCGATCAGGATGTGTGGCAGTTTTTGGTGAACAGGATGTTCCTGAAAGTCTTGGTGAATATGCGCAGAAATTAGGCGCAAAACTTTGGGTTGCAGGTAAAGCTTTTCATCACCATTCTTCTCCATCCCAATGGGATTTTGTTGGGCCTGACGGCACTTTGTTTGCCTTACCCTATCCTGCTTTGCGGGGCGCATATCAACTTGACAATGCCTCATGTGCTTTGGCCGCTTTGATGGCACTCCAAGATTTACTTCCGGTTTCCATGCAACATATCCGTCAAGGATTTGTCTCGGTGGATCTTCCTGGGCGCCTTCAGGTTTTGCCTGGCCGTCCAGCGATCATTCTTGATGTTGCGCATAATCCCCATGCTGCAGAGGCTTTAGCGCGAAGTTTGGAACGTATGGCAGGATTCAAAACTACGCGCATTGTATTGGGGATGTTGCGTGACAAAGATGTGCGAGGTGTGACCCAATTATTTTCAGGATTAGCGGGCGCTTGGTATATCTGTGACTTGCCTGCACCGAGAGGAGCTTCTGCTGAGGAAGTGGCAAAGCAAATTGATTGGGCAGATCCAAACAGCGCTCCCACGCTTCAACTTTTTTCAAATCCTGCGCAGGCCCTGCAAGCCGCGCAACATGACGCTGATCCCGATGATCGTATCGTTGTTGTAGGATCTTTCTTGACAGTTGCTTCGGCTCTGGGGAGTTTGGGAAGAACATGACTGATGCTGATTTAGCGGATATCAAAACAAGATCTCGGCATCGTTTGATCGGTGCATTTTTGTTAGTTCTTTTATTCGTCATTGCCGTTCCCATGGTTTTAGATCGTCAGGCGCCTCGATCTGAATCGGTTCATGCGTCGGCTGAGCCCCCCTCATCCGACTCCGGATCAACTGCTCCTGCAAGTTCGGATCGTTCTATGCCTTCTTCCTCTCCTGATGTCCAATCAGAGCCGGTATCTGCTGAGCATGCGACCACTGCAGTGATTCCGCCTCTGCCAGATTCTGTTCGGCCAGGTGAAAGGGATACCGCCAAGTTGGAGGCTAGAGCTAAGAGTGTGGCGCGTTCGCCAGCGGCTGAAACTGCTGTATCTTCTCGCGCGCCTGATCAATCTCCCGCCCCTGTTGCATCTAGCGTACCTGCTCAATCTGCCGCTCCTGTTGCATCCAGCGTACCTGTTAAACCTTCCACACCTGTCGCGTCTGCTCCGCTTGAAGAAAAAGCAGAGACAGCAAAAGGATGGTTTGTGCAGTTAGGGGTATTTGCTGAGGAAGCACGCGCAACATCATTGCGTGATCGATTGCATGAAAATGGGGTAAGCCTTCAAACCGATACCATTCATGGTCCGCGGGGAACCTTTACGCGCTTAAGAGCAGGCCCTTATCAGCAACGCGAGGAAGCAAGCTCTTTACTCGCGCGTATTAAAGCTTTAGGGGAAAATGCGATTTTGGTACATCAATAGGAAAATAGATCTCATGGAGTTCCTTTCCAACTTGAGCGCCTATGACTGGATCATCATCCTAGTGGCTGTTTTTTCAATGCTGGTGGGCTTGATGCGCGGAATGATTACCGAATTGGTGAGCTTTGGTTCGTGGTTTGGCGCTCTCCTCTTGGCTAGGCTAGGGGCGGAGCCATTGGGAAGATTTTTTGAACATACGATGGAAAACAGTGCGTTGCGCTTGGGCCTAGCGTTCATTTTGATTTTTTTTGTGGCGTTGATTTCGATTCGTTTACTAGGCCGGGCCTTGTCAAAAGCAGCAAGTAGCGTGGGTTTGGGCTTGCTTGATCGTTTTCTCGGCGCTGTGTTCGGTTTGGTGCGCGCTGCAGCGATATTAATGGTGTTGGTTGTATTGGCTGCCTTGACCGGATTAAATGAACAAGCTGATTGGAAGCGTGCATGGTTTACCATACCTCTAGAACATTTGACTGCCTTGGCACTCCCTTTGTTACCTAAGGCTGTTGCTGTGAGGGTTCATCTGCATTACGACAGCCATGTGTCGACCAATATTCGATTTGCCAAGGAGGCTTGACCTGCATGTGTGGAATTGTTGGAGTGATGGGACGTGCACCGGTTAATCAAGTGCTCTACGATGCGCTGCAGCTTTTACAACATCGTGGGCAAGATGCCGCAGGAATCGTGACTGCAGAGGGCAATACTTTTCATATGCATAAAGGGTTGGGCCTCGTTCGAGACGTATTTCGTACGCGTGATATGCGTTCTTTGACTGGCCACTCGGGTATTGGGCATTGCCGCTATCCCACTGCGGGTTCCGCAAAATCCCCCGCTGAGGCGCAGCCCTTTTATGTGAATTCCCCTTTTGGGATTGTGTTGGGACACAACGGTAATCTGACGAACTCACGACAGCTTCGCAAAGAACTGTTCGTTGAAGATCTTCGCCATGTGAACACGAATTCAGACTCTGAAGTCTTGCTGAACGTATTGGCGCATGAACTGCAGGCGGAGGCCGCTGGCCACAGACTGGATGCCGAAGCGATCTTTCGTGCAGTGGCGGGGGTACATCGCCGCTGCAAGGGGGCTTATGCGGTAGTGGCCATGATTGCAGGTTATGGCATGGTGGCTTTTCGTGATCCATTTGGCATTCGTCCGCTCGTTGTAGGCACTGCTGATACGCCGAACGGCCAGGAATGCATGGTGGCTTCAGAGAGCGTGGCTTTGGATGCAGTGGGCTTTCAGTTCTTGCGAGATGTGGCCCCTGGTGAGGCCATTTTTTGCGATTACGAAGGCAATTTCTTAAGCCGTCAATGTGCCTTGCGCCCCGCCTTAAATCCCTGCATTTTTGAGTATGTTTATTTGGCGCGTCCGGATTCAGTGTTAGATGGAGTCTCGGTATATGAGACGCGCTTGCGCATGGGGGAAAGTTTAGCCGAGCGAATCATGGAAGAATTTCCCGATCTGGAATTAGACGTAGTCATACCGATCCCTGATACCAGTCGCCCCAGTGCCCTTCAGTTGGCTTTGAAATTGGGTAAACCCTACCGGGAAGGCTTTATCAAAAATCGCTACATTGGTCGTACCTTTATCATGCCGGGGCAGGCAGAACGTAAGAAATCTGTTCGGCAGAAACTGAATGCAATCGCCATGGAATTTAGAGGCAAGAATGTCTTGTTGGTGGATGACTCGATCGTGCGTGGAACGACGAGTCGGGAAATTGTGCAAATGGCTAGGGATTGTGGTGCCTTAAAAGTGTACTTTGCTTCAGCGGCCCCTCCAGTGCGTTATCCCAATGTGTACGGTATTGATATGCCTACACGCAGAGAGCTTTTGGCCACCAATAGAACGGACGAAGAAATTGCGCGCGAGATTGGCGCCGATGCCGTTTTTTATCAAGATTTGGGCGCGCTGGAACGTGCCATTCAATGCGATAACCCAAATATAGAAAAGTTTGATGCGAGTTGTTTTGATGGTGTCTACATTACGGGCGATATTACTCAGGCATATCTTGAAGAGATTGAAAACCATCGTGAAGATGGAGAAACCTCGCAAGCCGGTGAACCTGTTGCCCAACTGGATTTTAATTTATCCAGTGAGCCTGAAATGGCAAACTCATAGCGGAGTTGCATGTGAAATCTAAATTGCCTCCGTTATCAGAGTTATCGTTGGAAACCCTTGCCATTCGGGCGGGCATTGATCGTTCTCAATTTCAAGAACATTCCGAGGCAATGTACCTGACCTCGAGTTTTATTTTTGAATCGGCTGCCCAGGCCGCTGCGCGTTTTTCAAACCAAGAGCCGGGAAATATCTATTCTCGCTTTACCAACCCAACCGTAACAGCCTTTGAGGCGCGCTTGGCTGCGATGGAAGGTGCAGAGATGGGTTTGGCTACCGCTTCAGGTATGGCGGCGATTCTGGCCTGCTCAATGGGCTTACTGAAGGCGGGAGACCATCTCGTGGCTTCACGCAGTATCTTTGGCGCCACCATTGTTCTGTTCAACAATATTCTGGGGCGTTTTGGAATTGAAACCACTTGGGTAGAGTTGTCTGATGTTGATGCGTGGATGGCCGCGGTAAAACCCAATACGCGTATGTTCTATCTTGAGACGCCCTCGAATCCCACAATGGAATTGGTCGATATTGCTGCGCTCTCTGCGCGCACCCGCCCATTGGGTATTCCTTTGGTGGTGGATAACTGTTTATGTACTCCGGTTCTGCAAAAGCCTTTGGCTCTTGGGGCGGATATCGTGATTCATTCAGCCACTAAGTTTTTGGATGGGCAGGGTAGGGTGCTTGGTGGAGCTGTGCTGGGTTCTGCTGAGATCATCCGTGACAAGATCTTGCCGGTACTGCGCACCGCTGGGCCTACCTTGAGTGCCTTTAATGCATGGGTATTGTTGAAGGGCTTAGAGACGCTGCAAATTCGGGTAGAGGCACAGAGCGCGCGTGCGCTCGCCATCGCGCAATGGCTAGAGAGTCATCCTGCCGTGGAGCAGGTGCTGCACCCTGGGCTGCCTTCGCATCCCCAATATGATCTCGCCTGTCGTCAGCAGACTGCAGGTGGGGCAGTGCTTTCGTTCATTGTTCGAGGGGGAAGAGCGTCTGCCTGGAAGGTGGTTGACAACTGCAAGATCATTTCAATCACCGCCAACCTCGGCGATACTAAATCCACGATCACCCATCCTGCTACGACTACCCACGGTCGTATCGCGCAGGAAGAGCGCGATCGTGCAGGTATTGTTGAAGGCATGGTGCGTGTGGCGGTAGGGCTAGAAGGCCTTGAGGACCTCAAGGCAGATCTTGCTCGAGGCCTCTCCCAAATCTAAATTCAGCGCCGACTAAAACTCTTCCTAACAGTACGAAGCGATTCTATAAAAGGCCCAGGGACTGAATGCGCAGCTAGCCGCGGCGCCAGGTGGTGCCATGAGGGCCGTCTTCTAGAACAATGCCTTGGGCCAGAAGCGTATCGCGGATACGATCCGATTCAGCAAAATTACGGGCTTTGCGCGCGGCATTGCGGGCATCTACCCTCTCATCAATAGCTTGATCGCTTCCGGCTGAATCCGGATTGCTGACTAGGGCTTTTCCGCTTCCTCCTTTAAACCAAAGCTCTGGGTCGCGTTCTAGAAAGCCCATGAGTCCTGCTAGCTGGAAGAGCATTTTTACAGCATGCCCATTGGCATCTCGGTTTGCATCGCGAGCCAGCTCAAACAGAATGGCAACGCATTCTGGGGTAGCAAAGTCTTCTTCCATGGCTGCTTTGAAGCGCGCAGCGATGGGGGCGTTCCAATCGATCGCGGAAGATTGAAAAGCAGCTCGAAGAGCACTGTGCTCGCGCACGGCAGTGTAGAGGGTGTTCAGAGCCTGACGGGCATCCTCTAGCTGAAGATCAGTGTAATTAAGCGGGCTGCGGTAGTGGCCACGCAAAAGGAAAAAGCGCACAACTTCCGGATCAAAAACCTTCAGTACCTCTGCGATGGTGAAAAAATTACCTAAAGACTTCGACATTTTTTCATCATTGACGCGCAGAAACCCATTGTGCATCCAGTGATTGACAAACGTGCAGCCATTGGCCGCTTCGCTTTGGGCAATTTCATTTTCATGGTGAGGGAATTGCAGATCATGGCCGCCCCCATGAATGTCGAAGTGCGGACCTAGCAGGGCTTCACTCATCACCGAGCATTCAATATGCCAGCCGGGACGTCCTGCACCCCAAGGCGAAGGCCAAGAAGGCTCGTCAGGTTTGGCCGCTTTCCACAACACAAAATCTAATGGGTCACGCTTGAAGTGATCGACATCAACCCGTTCACCGGCTCGAAGATCATCCAGCGATTTGCCAGATAATTTACCGTAGCCCTGAAATTGACGAACGGCATAGAACACATCTCCATTGGCTCCTGGGTAAGCAAACCCTTTTTCGATTAAGGTCTCAATCATCTTGACCATGCCGGGAACGTATTGCGTGGCGCGCGGTTCATGATTAGGATCGCGAACCCCCAGCAGGGCTAAGTCGGCATGCATGGCGGCAATCATGCGTTCAGTCAGGGCATCAATGGGTTCGCCATTTTGAGCGGCACGTTGAATGATTTTGTCGTCGACATCGGTGATATTTCTGACATAAGTGACATCGAGACCGCTTGCCAATAACCAGCGATACACCATATCAAACACCACCATCATGCGGGCGTGGCCGAGGTGACAAAGATCGTAAACGGTGATCCCGCATACGTACATACGCACGTGGCCAGGGTCAATCGGTGAAAATAGCTCGATCTTGCGGGTCAGAGAGTTGTATATTCGCAGCATTCGGTAAGCACGGCGATGGCCTTTTCAGGGTTCAGCCGGATGATTCCTAACAGAAATTTAGAACAGAACGCGAGTATACATGAGAGTCGCCGCCCTTCTTCTTAGGCTTAGCTATGTTGCAAGCCTTGTATTTTGGTTCAGCGCAGGTTCTTGCTTGGCCGCTGACGATTTTAAGGCCTCCTATGAGGCCATGAAACTTGGGAATTCTGATCTGGCTCTCAATAAAGTATCTGAGTTCCTCTCTACGCATCCCAAAGATGCGCAAGCGCGATTATTGAAAGGGGTTATCCTCGTTGACTTAGGCAAGACGGCAGAAGCTATTCAGGTCTTTACCGCGATGACCGAAGAGATGCCTGAGCTACCAGAACCCTATAACAATCTTGCTGTGATCTATGCTTCGCAAGGAGACTATGAGAAAGCACGAACTTTGCTAGAGCTTGCCCTGCATACGCATCCCAGCTATGGAACATCGCACGAGAATTTAGCGGATGTGTACGCTAAGATCGCTACAAAATCTTATGAGAAAGCGCTGCATAACGAAAAATCAGCTTCACCCAAACCCAAATTGATGATGCTGAAGTCTTTGGGGACTGTTCGATCTTCCAGCCTGGCTGCTCAGTCTCCTGCGCTGAATAAATCAGGTATTGCTGCCCCTGAGGCTGCGCCGCTCAGCAATGCAAGTCCGGCCCCGGCCCCGGCCTCAGCTGCAGTTGCTCTGCCGGCCACTCCTAAAGAAGCCGCCCCCAGGGAAACCAAAAAAACATCCTCTCGTCAAGAACCCCCTCTTAAGCCTTCAGAGTCTAAAGAAACCAAGGCGATTTCAGAAAGTGTTAAATCTTGGGCTGCCGCTTGGAGCGCCAAGGATGCGGATCAGTATTTGAGCTTTTATGGCAAAGACTTTAAGACCCCTAAGGGTGAGAGCACTGCAGAGTGGGAAAAAAGTCGCCGTGAGCGCATCACGCACGCAAGCTCCATCCATGTTGAAGTGCAGGATATCGCGATCAATATGATGGATAGCGATACCGCATCGGTGACCTTCAAGCAAAAATATCATTCAGGCCAAATGCGGTCTTCCCATCATAAAGTGCTGATACTCAAGCGCGACTCTGGTCGCTGGGTCATCATTGAGGAACGCGCACAAACTTGAGATAAGAACGCTCACAACGCCTGACCATGAGACCCTTTCTGCATACTATTTTGATGACCCGTTCCCTGCGCTTTGGTGTTGCGACGACGCTTGTAATGGCTTGGGTTGTTTGGGCTTTAGGCGGTGCACCCAATGCGCCCTTGCTTCCTCAGATGCAAGGGACTGCGCAGACGATGAAGGTTGAGGATGTGCGTTGGCTATCTTCTATCCCGATGGCTGAGGCGCAGGCTACTCCTGAGGTACGCACATCCAATGATAGCGCTGCTTCGCCCTCCTTAGAGCAAAAAATGGTGTTGGCGTATCAGGCCGCTGATGCGGGGAACGCTACCAAAGCGATGGCAGAAGTAGATCAAATACTCAGTATTGAACCTGCATTCAGACCCGCTCTGACTTTGCGTGGTCAGCTTGCTGCGGAATGGGCAAAAACCAACGGTGCTGCGTTGGATGCCTCCCAGACATTAATCGAGGACGCGCGTGTGCGCCTAGAGGCGCAGCGGCTGCGACATCAACGCGCGCAAGAAGTCCCCTCCAATCTGGTTTTGATTTCCCCTACCATTCATACCGTATTGGCAGCAGATATTCAGGAAGCAAGGCTGTATGTGCTCAAGCGAAATGGAGAGCAGTTTAATCTTGCCACTGATTATTATTTAAGCACTGGAACAGCAGGGGCGCACAAGCATGTTGAAGGGGATCAGCGCACACCTGTGGGGATTTATTCACTCAGACCTAGACTAAAAAATACCGATTTGCCAGCCCTTGCGGGCCATGGCGCTTGGCCATTAAATTTCCCTAATCACTGGGATAAAGCTCAAAAAAGACTGGGATCCGGCATCTGGTTGCATGGCACCTTACCCGGACAGTACGACGGCTTACCGCACTCCACCAATGGTTGCTTAGCGCTGTCTAATGAAAACTTGGATGATCTGGCGCCCTCGCTTTCAGACCCGGGGACCATTGTTCTGATAGCCGAGCATCTTGAATGGGTAAACCCTCAAGTGTTGGCAAAACAGCGCAATCAAGTTTTGAAGCGCCTGAGTAATGACCCCATTATTTAT
The DNA here is from genome assembly GCA_903905585.1 of uncultured Ferrovum sp. Taxonomy (GTDB): domain Bacteria; phylum Pseudomonadota; class Gammaproteobacteria; order Burkholderiales; family Ferrovaceae; genus CAIVHB01. The sequence continues at coordinate 21,853 of CAIVHB010000007.1, forward strand.
CGTGGAAACGAAGAGGCTAGTATCTATCTCTACCCGGCAGAGCAAGATGTGCTGTTGATCCGTTCACATGAAGGTACCGATCAAGTGAAAGAGCATTTTTGGTCTGGCGATGGATCTACACGACTAGCGCTAGATCACTCATAATATGGGCTTTTATTCGTTCTCCATTTCAAGGTCTCATCCATGTACTCTCGACGTCATTGGCTTCAACGAATTAGTCTTGGGCTGATTTCAATCCCTGCTTTATCTTTTATTCAATTGGATGCTCAGGCATCTTCTCATTGCACCCCCGCCTCTAAAGGAAAAAAAATGGTCCGTCTTAAAACCAGTGCTGGTGATATCGTTCTTGAACTTGATCAGGAAAAAGCACCTAAAACTGTTGCGAATTTTCTTCATTATGTTGAATCAGGTTTTTATGCGGGCACGATTTTCCATCGTGTGATCAACGGCTTCATGGTTCAAGGTGGTGGATTTGACGTGAAAGGGCAGCAAAAGAAGACCGAAGCGCCCATTGAAAATGAGGCAGCGAATGGCTTAAAGAACGATATGTACACGGTTGCAATGGCCCGCACCGGTGATCCCCACTCTGCTACGGCCCAGTTCTTCATCAATGTGTCGAACAATGATTTCCTCAACTTCACCGCTCCTAATCCAAGAGGTTTTGGTTACGCTGTTTTTGGTAAAGTAGTGGAAGGAATGGATGTCGTCGATAAGATGAAAGCGATGCCCACCTCCACACGTATGGGCATGGCAGATTGGCCTAAAGAAGACTTGGTTATTCTTTCAGCTGAAGTGTGCTGAAATCTAAACAAGTCAGCCTACTTGTATCGGATGTACACCTGTGTGAAGAACGTCCTGCGCAGGTGGATCGCTTTATCGGTGTGTTAGAGGGGCCTGCTCGCGAAGCCGATTCTGTATTTATCCTAGGCGATTTATTTGAATACTGGGTAGGCGATGATGATTGCTCGGCGTCTTTGCCTCAGCGTGTGATGGCGTCTTTGAAGGTATTGTCTGACTCGGGTTGTAAAACTTACTTTACCTGTGGTAACCGTGATTTTTTAATCGGTAAAGCCTTTGCGGATCAGGCTGGGTTGATCTGTCTGGATGACCCTTGCTTGATCGATATTCAAGGTACGCCGACTATTCTGATGCACGGTGATTTGTTGTGTACGGATGACTCTGCTTATCTTGCTTTTCGTCAGCAGGTGCGTCACCCGCAATGGCAAGCGCAGTTTTTGGCGCAACCCCTCGCGCTTAGACACCAAATGGCACGTGGCGCGACTGTTGAAAGCGGTAAAGCCAAGCAAACCAAATCTGAAGAGATTATGGATGTGACTGAGACAGCGGTCGCTGCAGTCTTCCAGAAATTCAAAGTGAACCGCCTGATTCATGGGCACACGCATCGACCCGGGCATCACCAACACCTCGTTGATGCTCAACTTAGGGATCGTTGGGTATTACCCGATTGGTATGGCCCAGGTGGTTATATACGGGTCACACCCAACCATATCGAAGAGATTCTTTTTTCAGCGTAAACTTTTCATGCGTCATCCGCTCAAAGCATAAAAAGGAGTTTTATATGACCCCCGAAGAAAAAAGTCTTTTGAATGCATTTTTAGGGCGCCTAGGAAATGCAGGTCCTGTTCAGGCTGATGCAGAAGCCGCGATGATGATTGCTAAAACGGCAGAGCAGCACCCTTCAGCGCTGTATCTTACGGTGCAAAGAGCAGTATGGTTGGAGCAAGCCCTTCAACATGCCGAAGAGAGAATTAAAGCGCTTGAGGCGGAAAAACAGCAAGCGGGTGTTCCGGCTGCCGCGGGTAACCCTTGGTTATCGAATACATGGGGATCTGGCGCCGATAATGGGCGTGTTGCAGTGCCTCCGTCGCGTGGGGTTGTGCCAGGGCCTGCACAGGGAAATCCAGCTTATATGGCCCCGGGGCCTGTTTATGGTGCGAATCCGGGTTTTATGGCGGGTGGTGGTTTTATGGGCGGGGGCGGCGGTAGTTTCCTGGCGAACGTTGCCGCTACAGCTGCTGGCGTGGCGGTAGGAGAAATGGTGGTAGATGCCTTTAGCCATCACTCTGATTCTCGTGCTGAATCCGATATTCCTGCCGAGCATCACCCTCACCATTCTGTGGTGGATACGGATTACACCCCATCAGATGACTACGATAGCGGTGATAGTGGGGGATTTGGCGGCGGAACAGATGTTTAAAAGGGAGACGGCATGGGAGGAGATCAACAGACCTCCTTGCGACAACAATCGCTGAGCCAAATAAAAAAAAGAGGGTGCGCATTGCAGCGCCCTCTTTTTTGATGCCATCCCTCTTTTATTCTGCTGCGAAGAAGGCCTTCACTTTATCCATCCAAGATTTTGCCCTTGGGTTTTGACTGCCATCTTTCATGTTGATGGAATCAAATTCGCGCAGGAGTTCTTTCTGGCGGTCGGTAAGTTTGACCGGAGTCTCAAGGATGACGTGGCACATGAGATCGCCATGCCCTGAGCTTCTGAGTGCTTTGATGCCTTTGCCGCGAAGCCGGAAGACTTGCCCTGATTGTGTTTCAGAAGGAATCTTTAACTTAGCGTGGCCATCTAGTGTGGGGATGTCGATTTCTCCACCCAGTGCAGCCGTAGTAAAGCTAATTGGCATTTCGCAATGCAGATCATTATTTTGACGTTGGAATACGGGGTGATTACGGATTTGAATCACTACATACAAATCTCCACGCGGGGCACCTGGTGACCCGGCTTCGCCCTCACCGTTGAGACGAATACGATCTCCTTCATCAATTCCAGCAGGAATTTTGACTGAAAGCGTTTTGTTGCGGCGAATGCGTCCTGAGCCAGAGCATGGGCTACAGGGGCTGGTGATCATCTTGCCAGAACCATGACAACGGGCGCAGGTTTGTTGAATGGAGAAAAAGCCTTGCTGCATGCGTACCTGGCCTTGACCATTACAGGTAGTACAGGTAATGGGTTGTGTTCCGGCCTTTGCACCAGAGCCTTTGCACGTTTCACAAGACTCCATGGCAGGAACTTGAATGCGGGTCTCTGTTCCTCGAGCGGCTTCTTCTAAGCCGATCTCTAGGTTGTAACGCAAATCGGCCCCACGATAGGGACCGTTTTGTCGCGAACGTCCAGCGCCTCCGCCAAAGATATCGCCAAAGATATCGCCAAAGGCATCAGCAAAATTAGGACCTGCGCCTCCCGCACCCCCCGCCATTGAGGGGTCTACACCGGCATGCCCATAACGATCATAGGCACTGCGTTTTTCTGGTTCGGAAAGAATTTCATAGGCCTCTTTGGCTTCTTTGAACATCGTTTCCGCTTTGGGATTATCCGGATTACGATCCGGATGATGTTTCATCGCTAGCTTTTTATAGGCCTTCTTGATTTCTTCATCCGAGGCGTCACGATTGACGCCTAGGACTTCATACAGGTCTTTTTTGCTCATTCCTTAGGCCTTACCGGGATCCTTAACTTCCTCAAATTCAGCATCGACAACGTTGTCTTTGCCCTCTGCGGTTCCTGCATGGCTTGCACCAGAGGCACCTGCGGTGGAGCTGGATCCTGCGTGGCCATCACCTCCACCCGCTGCACCCGCTTGCGCAGCATACATTTTTTCGGTGAGCTTATGCGAAGCTTCAGCAAGTGCGGTGGTTTTGGCTTCAATTTCTTCAACACTTTCAGATTTTTCGGCCTCTTTAGCATCTTTCAATGCCTGTTCGATCTTGGACTTCTCGTCGGCTTCCATGCCTTCGCCATGATCTTTTAGCATTTTCTCGACGGAGTGAACCAATCCTTCCAAGCTATTGCGTGCATTCACTAAGGCCAAGGTCTTCTTGTCTTCCTCTGCATGGGTTTCAGCATCGTTCACCATGCGTTGAATTTCTTCCTCAGTCAGGCCCGAATTTGCCTTAATGGTGATTTTATTTTCTTTGCCTGTTGCTTTGTCTTTAGCGCTGACATGCACATTGCCGTTGGCATCGATATCAAACGTTACCTCAATTTGTGGCGTGCCACGTGGTGCGGGTGGAATGTCTGACAAATTGAATTGCCCCAAACTCTTGTTGCCAGAGGCCACATCGCGCTCACCTTGCAGCACGTGGATGGTCACAGCAGATTGATTGTCATCCGCGGTTGAGAACACTTGTGAAGCACGGGTAGGAATGGTGGTGTTTTTGGCGATCAACTTGGTCATCACGCCACCCATGGTTTCAATACCAAGAGACAGAGGGCTGACGTCTAATAACACGACATCTTTTACATCGCCTTGCAGCACTCCGCCCTGAATGGCGGCCCCCACTGCAACCGCTTCGTCGGGGTTCACATCGCGACGGGGGTCGCGCAGGAAGAATTCTTTCACTTTCTCTTGCACTTTGGGCATACGTGTCTGACCGCCAACCAAAATCACATCAGCGATATCAGAAATTTTGACGCCAGCATCTTTCATTGCTATCTCGCAAGGTCCGATGGTGCGGGCAATTAAGTCGTCTACCAAGCTCTCTAGTTTTGAGCGCGTGAGTTTAACGACCAAGTGCTTAGGTCCTGTAGCATCTGCCGTGATGTAGGGCAGATTGACTTCGGTTTGTGCAGAGGAAGAGAGCTCAATTTTGGCTTTTTCAGCGGCATCTTTAAGACGCTGCAAGGCCAACATATCTTTGCGCAGATCAATACTATTTTCTTTGCGGAACTCTTCTGCCAAGAAATCAATGATGCGTAAGTCAAAATCCTCACCGCCCAAGAAGGTATCGCCATTGGTGGAGAGCACTTCGAAGGCGTGTTCCCCGTCGATTTCGGAAATATCAATAATCGAAACGTCAAAGGTGCCGCCACCCAAGTCGTACACGGCAACCTTACGATCGCCTTCTTTCTTATCCATACCAAAGGCTAGTGCAGCAGCGGTAGGTTCATTGATGATACGTTTGACATCAAGACCAGCAATACGGCCAGCGTCTTTGGTGGCTTGACGCTGAGAGTCATTAAAATAAGCAGGAACAGTAATGACGGCTTCGGTGACTTCTTCGCCCAGATAATCCTCGGCAGTTTTCTTCATTTTGCGTAAAACTTCGGCGGACACTTGAGGCGGTGCCATTTGTTTGCCGCGCGCTTCTACCCATGCGTCGCCGTTAGATGCTTTCACGATGCTGTAAGGCACCATGCCTTTGTCTTTTTGCACCATATCTTCATCAAAGCGCCGACCAATCAGGCGCTTAACAGCAAACAAAGTGTTGGTAGGGTTAGTAATTGCTTGGCGTTTTGCAGGCGAGCCAACTAAAACCTCACCATCCTCCATGTACGCCACGATAGAAGGAGTGGTGCGAGCGCCTTCTGCGTTTTCAATCACTTTAGGGACCCCGTTTTCCATGACGGAAACGCAGGAGTTAGTCGTACCTAAGTCAATTCCAATGATCTTGCCCATGATTTTGTTCCTCTAAGCGGGAAATAACAGATGACTCATAACTGGGGGAGTCCTTCTGGATTTCAAGCGGTGATGATTTGAAAACGATGATTTTTTTAAATTTTTTGATCTTTTATTACGCTGGGGGCGTGTCTGGTTTGGCTTTAGCAACGGTTACAAAGGCCGGACGCAGAATACGTTCATGCAAGGCATAGCCTTTTTGCATTACTGAAAGCACGGTATTGGGTGCTTCATCACTTTCTAAAGCAGAAATCGCTTGATGACGGTTAGGATCAAATTTTTCGCCAACAGGAGAAATTTCAAGCACATTAAATTTTTCGAAAACGCTTGATAGTTGTCGCAAGGTTAATTCAACGCCATTACGATAGGCTTCGACTTCGCTTTGTTGCACGGTTAAGGCCGCTTCAAGGCTGTCTTTTACGGTGACGAGTTCTGCTGCAAAGCTTTCTAAGGCGAATTTGCGCGCTTGCTGAAGATCGGCAGAAGCACGCTTGCGCACGTTATCGGTTTCAGCTTTGGCGCGCAAAAAATGATCGTGATTTTCTTGGGCCAAGGCTTCAACTTTGGCCAGACGCTGTTCTACGGTGAGATCTTCATAGGGGGTTGCCGCGGCGCTGGCAGCTTCTTCTGAGGCGGGGGGGTGGATAGGTTCTGGGTTGGTTTGCTCGTCTTGCATGAAGGGCTCCTTGAATACTGACATCAACTGCCGGTTGGCATGCAGATGGGGGCGTTACGTCACGCTTCAAGTGTGCCCAGAAAAAAACCTTTTAGTATGTGCTGCCGAGCGCTTTAGCTGCCTTACTCTGAATTTCGGCTTCTTCTTGATCTTTTTGAGGATTCCAATCAAGACTGCGCCATCCGCTTAAGTTTTCTGCAGCGATCTTGGCCATGGCCGCTATCCATTGAGGGTCAGTATTTAGGGCAGGGATGTAATGATAGGTTTCACCCCCCTCCTCGATAAAGGCATCATGGACTTCCATGCCAATCTCTTCGATTGTTTCTAGGCAGTCAGAGGGGAATCCTGGGCAGATCACATCTATTTTTCGAGTCCCTGTTTTTGCCAGTTCTCGAACGGTGGGCTCGGTGTAAGGTTTGATCCACTCCGCACGGCCAAATAGCGATTGGAAGGTGACAATCCAATCATCTGGTTTCAGTTCTAGGTATTCTGCTAACAGGCGCCCGGTTTTGAGACACTCGCAGTGATAAGGGTCACCTTTATCGAGTGTATAGCGGGGCACCCCATGGAAACTCATCACGAGTTTCTCGGGTTGTCCATGCTCTGCCCAATGTTTGCGAACATTGGAGGCTAGTGCAGCAATATAGGCTGGGTGGTCATGAAAATTTCGCACTGTGCGCAATCCGGGCACATTACGTAAACGACGGAAGGTGTCGGCAACCGCATCCATTGAGGAGGCCGTGGTACTGGCGGCATATTGCGGGTACATCGGGAAAAACAGGAGGCGGTCACAGCCTTTGGCCCTGAGCTCTAGTATGGCCGATTCAATCGAGGGGTTGCCATAGCGCATTCCCCAAGCCACCTCAACAGGTTCTCCGCCGTCTTTTGATAGCGTTTCGGCAAGTCCTTTGGCTTGTTGTTCTGTCCAGTATCTAAGAGGAGAGCCGCCTTCTTCCATCCAGACTTTGGCGTACTTGGCCGCTGACTTGGCAGGGCGAGTATTGAGAATGATACCGTTCAGAATGAGCCACCAAATTGGCCGAGGAATTTCTACCACACGTGGATCGCCCAAAAACTCTTTGAGGTATCTCCTCAGAGCGAGGGCAGTGGGGGCGTCAGGGGTGCCTAGGTTGGTCACAATGATCCCTATTCGGCGAGGAGAACCGTGTTGATAAGCGGGTTCTGGGATGTACTGAGGCATGAAGTCTCCGAAAAGAGGGCAGTAAACCGGGAGTCAGCACCGGTGATCAAAGTGTATCAGCTAAAAAAATGAGTGTTATGCAGACAGTGCGCTTGAGAGAAGTTTTGCAGTGATATCCACAATGGGGATAATCCGTTCGTAGGCCATTCGGGTGGGCCCAACAACGCCAACTGTTCCCACTACCTTTCCGTCTACCTCATAGGGGGCAGAAACCATCGTAAATTCATCTACAGGCAACAGGCCAGAGTCCCCACCAATAAAGATACTCACCCCATCAGCCCGTTGACTGGCATCCAGCAACTGCAGTAAAGAGGTTTTTTCTTCAAACATTCCAAATAATTGACGCAATTTCAACATATCAGCGGTGGGTTCATGACGAACAATTAAATTTCCCTCACCCGATAGTACGTAGTCATTGCGTGTTTCGTTCAGTGCTTCTCTACCTAAATTGATTGCCGTTGTCATCAGTGAAGAAATATCTCGGTGCAGTGATTGAAGCTCTCCATGCACTCTATCTCGAACAGAATCAAAGCTCTGGCCAGCATAATGGGTGTTGAGGAAGTTGGCGGCTTCGGTGAGCTGCGAGGGGCTATAGGGGCGATCCGTGACGATGATGCGATTTTGAACATCCCCGTCTTGTCCCACAATAATGAGTAATAAGCGCTTTTCATTGAGGCGCAAAAACTCAACATGCCGGAAGCTAGGCGACTGGCGGGAAGGCATTCTGACCAATCCCGCGAACTGAGTGAGTTCAGAAAGAAGCTGTGAGGCCTGAGCCATCAATCGTTGAGGGTCATCAGGATGAAGATGGTCTTCAATTTGATTGAGTGCTTCTGACTCGATGGGTTTAATGGTGAGCAGGGTATCCACGAATATCCTGTATCCGCGGGGTGTGGGGATGCGTCCTGCAGAGGTATGGGGGCTTGTGACTAAGCCCATTTCTTCAAGATCGGACATCACATTGCGGATGGATGCAGGGGAGAGCTCCAAGCCAGAATGGCGTGACAAAGTCCGCGAGCCAACAGGTTGCCCCTCGACGATATAACGCTCAACGAGCGCTTTTAGTAGCGAACGTGCCCGATCATTTAACATATTGGATATTTTACACAAATACGCTTGAGCGTTATGAATACCCATTGCGCTCAATGCAGACCGGTATTCATATAGGTTTACTGCATCTCTAGCGGGTGTGGTTTAATCACGTTCATGCAACCCACATTCGACATCATTGGGGTGATTGGTAAGTACGATAGTGCGCATCTCACCCGCTCAATGGAAAAATTAATTGGCTTTCTCATGACAAAGGGAAAGCAAGTCATCGTGGATGATCGTTCCATCGTTGTTGTCCCGTCTGGTCAAGTTGTGATGAAGCCTCTTTCTGAGCTCTCTGCCCTTGTTGATCTCGCTATCGTGCTGGGCGGCGATGGCACATTGTTATCTGCGGCGCGCCAGCTTGTTCAGCATGATGTGCCCGTAGTGGGGATCAATTTAGGTCGTTTGGGCTTTCTAACGGATATCCCTGCCGACTCGATGGAAGCGATGCTGGGCCAAATTTTAGAAGGGCAGTTTAAAGAGGAAGAGCGCGCCTTACTCTCTACAGTCGTGCTGCGTCATGGCTTACCCGTTCAAGAAACCTTGGCAATGAATGATGTGGTGGTCAGCAAGGGTGCACGTGGGAGCATGGTCGAAATTGAAGTGTATGTAGACGGGCAGTTTGTGTATGGTTTGCGCGCCGATGGGCTGATTATCTCGACCCCTACGGGATCTACGGCTTATGCATTGTCTAGTGGCGGCCCTATTGTGCATCCCTCTTTGAATGCTTTGATTTTGGCGCCTATTTGCCCGCATACGCTGAGTAATCGTCCTATTGTGCTCAGTGACCTTTCCCGCGTTGAAATTATTTTGGTGCGCGGGCCTTCTGCAAACGTCAATTTTGATGTTCAAAATACATTCGATTTGGAAGATGAAGACCGTATTGTGATTACGCGGTCAGCTTCGCCTGCTCGACTTCTCCATCCGCATGGTCATAGCCATTTCGCCATGCTTCGCGAAAAGCTCCACTGGGGCGCGCATCTCTAGGAAGCTTTAGCTATGCTGCTCTCGCTGGAGGTCCGTGACTTTGTCATTGTGGAGCAGGCTGCTATTGAGTTTCGTCCTGGGATGACGGTTCTCACGGGGGAAACCGGGGCCGGGAAATCTATTCTGATTGACGCTTTGGGTCTCGTGTTAGGAGCCCGATCAGAAAATGGAATGGTCAGGGCAGGCTGCGAACGTGCTGAACTCTCTGCCTTATTTGGTTTGCCCTTGAAGTCTTTGGCGGAGAAATCTTCTCACGAAGTTAGGCAGCCAATGGGGCCTCATTCCGATGAAGAGGAAGAAAGTAATGATGCTGCCTCTATGGGTCCTAGGGCTTGGCTGGAGGCGCAGGGCTTTTCTGTTGAGGAAGATTCGGTATTATTACGTCGCAGTCTCGATACCCAAGGGCGATCCCGTGCCTGGATCAATGGGCGCTCTGCTACGGTTCAGCAACTCAGAGCGTTAGGAGCGGGACTGTTAGATATTCACGGACAACATGCGCATCAAACCCTGCTTCGACCTGCCACCCAAAGAAATTTGATCGATGGCTATGGTGAAACCACGGCGCTTGTGTCTGAGGTCGCCAGTGCATGGAAAGCTTGGCAAGGATATGAGTCAGCGTTAACTGAATGGGCAATCAAAGAGGAGGCCATTGCGCAAGAGCGGGAAGCACTTCAGCAAGAGCGCGATGATCTAGAGCCCGTTAGCCTAACGGCAGAAGCCTGGGAAGAACTGCAGTCTGAGCAATCACGGCTTGCCCATGCGAGTAGTTTATTAGAATCAAGTCAATGGGCAGTGGATCGCTTATCTGAGGGTGATGAGGATGCCCTTTCGCAATTACATGCGGTGAGTCAGCGCCTCATAGACCTTGAAAGTATCGATCCTGCCCTTAAGGGAGCCAGAGAACTCATTCAGTCTGCCGCTATTTCATTAGAGGAAGCCGCGTCAGATTTGCGGCGCTATGCGCATGGAGTGGATCTTGATCCCGATCGCTTGGCTTTGGTTGAGGATCAAATGCAGCGCATCATGGCCTGTTGCCGTCGTTATAGAATGAACCCAGATCAAATGCATGCGCGATTACTTGCATTACGCGCCAGACTTGAGGCACTTGAGATCAGCGGATCCAGAGAATCCTTGATTCAGTTGCGAGATTCTGCAAGAAATCACTATCAAAAACGCGCTCATGAATTATCTGCTTTGCGAAAAAAAGCAGGAGAGCGTCTGGCCTGTGCAGTCACTGAAACCATTCATGACTTAGCGATGGGAGATGGGCAGTTTGTGGTTCAGATGCATCCTATTTCTGAGGGGAGTGCTTGGGGTAATGAGCACATCGAATTTTGTTTGTCTGCCTTCAAGGGGCAAGTTCCCTCGCCTCTAGCAAAAACTGCGTCAGGCGGTGAACTTTCTCGCATCAGTTTGGCAATTCAAACCGCGTTGGCCCAAGTGTCTCGAACTCCAACCCTGATTTTTGATGAAGTCGATTCGGGTATTGGGGGCAGAGTGGCTGAGATCGTGGGCAAATTGCTGCATCAAGTCGGTCAGCGTTGTCAGGTGATGTGCGTCACGCATTTGCCGCAAGTAGCTGCTTGGGCAAATCACCATCTTACCGTTTCAAAAGAGTCTACGGATTCAGCGCCGATTAGCCGGATTACGGTTCTGGATGAAGATGGGCGTGTAGATGAGGTGGCACGCATGCTAGGTGGGGTAGAGATCACGACGACGACACTTCAACACGCACGTGAGTTGATTGATCACTGTAGCCCCCCATTTTAAACAGCAAAACGCTCTATCACGGCCATGTCCGGCTCCAGTCCCAAGCCTGGTCCTTGAGGCACCGCAACCGATCCATTAAAGGGTCGCACTGCTGCACCGTACAAAGTATCTTCGGGCTCGATCAGCAAGTGCTCTACGAGCATGTCTTCACCCGCCGCTGCATTCACATGCAAAGTCGCAAGTAAAGCGGGCCCAAGGTAAGGGGAATGCGGATGCACGGTGACGTTATAAGCGCTCGCTAATGCAATGACTTTTCGCATTTCAGTGACGCCTCCCACTTTGCCTACCGAAGGCTGAGCAAAGTCGATGGCTTCAGCTGTAATGAGATGTTTAAAGTCCATGGCTGAGCCCGCATTTTCGCCTGCGGCAATTGGAATCCCGCCATTGGTGCGGACGTCAGCAATGCCATCATAGTTTTCAGGTGGCCAGACGGGTTCTTCTAGCCAGAACAATTCGAGCTCGGCTAAGTGTCGGCAAAATTCAATCGCATCACCTGGGCTCATGGGGCAATCAAGATCTAGCATGAGCGGTATTTCATATCCTGCTGCCTCGCGTGCTGCATTGATTGGATCTAGATCAATCTCGTGAAGCTTGATCGATCTGAATCCCCGCTTGAGCGCTAACTCAACATTTTTTGTAACTTGCGTTGCATCTGCGGTGCGCAGAATACTGGCATAGGCGGGCAGGTGAGTGCGCGTAGAGCCTCCTAACATTCTGAAGAGTGGCATCCCAGCCATTTTCCCATTGATGTCCCATAAGGCGATATCCACAGCAGAGAGCGCGCAGGCGACAGGACCTGTTCGACCGTAAAGATGGAGGCGTCGCTGCAAATCATTCATCAAGGGGACGATCTGGCTTGGATCACGTCCCAGCAGATTAGGAATGACTAAATTTTCTAATGCACTTTTGGTCACCGCACCCGCATGAAAAACAAAGGCTTCCCCCCATCCTACTAGCCCTCCATCTGTTTCCAAGCGAAGCAATAAAGTGTCGAAGGTTTTCCAGGGACGGCCATATAAGGCGGGTTGAGGTGATTTATTCTCAACAGGAACTTGCAGCAGAATTGCTTCAGCATGAGTGATGAGCATAAGTCAGGCGCTTAGCAGAGCACGGACAAAGGAGTGGGGTTCAGTCGTGTTACTTGAACGGTTTCGCGGTTCAGTATTTGGTCAATAAAGGGTTTAATCTCATTCAACCATTTTGGGTCTTCATACACTGCGGCATAAAGACGCACACGCGCCGCTTCATCATCAAAACGTCTTAACCAAATATACACATCGGGTTCGGTTTCTGAGGTAAAGCTTCCTGCTACTACAATCCCTTTTGATACTTGAAAGGGAATGATGGTGCTTTCCATATAAGCAACCCATTCGGCACGCCTGCCTGCGCGGATTTCATAACGGCGAAGTTCGTACAACATGTGGATGTGTCCTATTCTTTGAGTGATATGTCAGCAATAGATACCAATCTACCATTATAAATCTCGTCAGGTAGCCTTGTCTGAATTGGGCTTAAAAGAGACAATGTCAACCATGACGACACTTACTCTTTGCATGGCTCGCCATGGCGAAACCGACTGGAACGCCGAAAATAGAATTCAAGGCCAACTCGATATTCCCCTTAATAGCCGAGGGCAAGAACAAGCCAAGGCCTTAAGTTCAGTGCTTGCATCCATGCATTTCGATGCGATTTACAGCAGCGATTTATCCCGAGCATCTGTTACCGCTGCGGCTATCGCCGATCAACTTGGTCTTGAATTAAATATCAATCCCGCTTTGCGAGAACGCCATTACGGAAGTTTTCAAGGTTTGACCTACGCCGAGGTTGGCCGAAAAACGCCAGAGGGGCTCAAGCGATTTCTGGCGCGTGAACTTGAATACGATATGGAAGGTGGCGAAAGTTTAAACACCCTTTGGTCACGCTGTGTCACTGCGCTGGGAGATTTAGCTCGCGCTCACCCTAATCAGACGGTGCTCGTTGTCTCACATGGGGCTGTTCTCGATACGGTATATCGTTATTTGGTTGGCCATGCATTGGATGCCCCACGCAGTGTGACCACCCCTAATTGCGCTTTGAATTGGATGTCATGCCGAGATGGCGCGTGGAAGCTAGATGTGTGGGGGGAAGTCTCGCACGTTGCTGATGCGCTCGATGCACTTCCTGAGTGAACCCTGTTGCTGATTACGCAACAATTCGACTGCGCAAGCTCTTACGATCTGGGGAAACAGCCTTGGCCAAATGCTTGCTAAGTGGAAGAGGCTCTTGGTTCATTTGAGCGACCAGTAATTCTGCAGCAAGGGCATGCCATGCCAATCCTCTCGAGGCAAAAGCCCGACAGTGCCAAAGCCCGTTATATATCGGGTCTGCTCCGATCATTGGAAGGCGGTCTGAAGCAACACTGCGGTAGCTTGCTCTTCCGCCTTGAATCTCATGCTGGCTTACATTGATACTCAATAGTTCTTGTAGTTTTGTAGTATTTTCTAGTATCCCTTTTTCGCTGGTTTCTAAGGTATTGATCTCATCATACGTGGCGCCTACGCTCCAGTTCCCATCTGCTGAAGGACAGATATAGCCTTCTCCGCATATCACTAAATCAAGTTCTTGCTTAGGCTGAAGGCTAAAGTGCGTGACCTCTCCTCTGATACGTTGAAGAGGTCGCAGTGATGAAGGTAAAAAATCATTAAAAGGCATTGCCTCAATATGCGGTCCGGCTCCTGAGGCAATCACTACCTGTGGTGCGCGCGCAATTTCCTTGCCTTCATGGTCTAGTGCTAGCCATCCTCTATATTTATGGTTTTCTTGCTTCAGAGAGTGAATGGTCTGATTCCAATTACTCAGTAGGTTTTTGGAAAGGCTTGAAAGGGTTTGCTCGCAGAGGAGTCTGGGCTGGGCCCAGCCTGCAAGTGGAAAAAGTAAGCCGCCCTGTTTAAGGGAATGACCAGAGCGCTTTTGAGCTTCTTCGCGAGACAATAACTGAATCCATTCACTCGGCACTGGAGTCGTATTGAACATCGCAATCCATTGTTGAAATTGATCCTGATCGCGCGCAATTTGAAGTACTCCAGTCGGGTGCCATGCGGGAGAGGGTGAGGGTTGAAAACGCTCCCAGCGTTGAATGGCATACAGCAAGGCAGCACGCGTGAATTGGCTGCTTGGGTTGTCATCGCGAGATACAAGGGGGCGAATCACGCCTGAAGTGTTTCCTGATGCCGCGAGACCGGGACCGTTTGCTGCATCGATTAATATGACCTGCCAACCACGCTGAATAAGGCGTTCTGAAATCGCTGTTCCGGCTAATCCTGAACCCAAAACAATGACTTTTTTTTCGTCGTTGGATAAAGCTTCAGCGCTTAGAGTGGATGCATCTAAAGTTGAAGGGTTAAACACGCACCGCGCGCGGGTGGTCTCATGCCAAGGGCTCAAGCTTGGGCCTTGTTGTACCTCAAAACCCACCTGCTCCAAGCGTTTGCGTATTTCACTTGCGGCACACCAAGTAGCCAGTTTTGTGCCTACTTTACTTCGTTCAAATAGTAATTTAAAAACTGCTTCGGACCATAATTCTGGATTGCGTTCAGGGCTGAAGCCATCTAGATAAATGGCATCAACGATTCCGGATAGCATGTGCAAAGCGAGCGCATCTTCGCCATAAGCCAATGTTAAGCACACTTTTCCTTGCTCAAATTCCAGGCGATGACACCCCCTTATAGGGAGCGGTAAGTTCATACGCAACGCACGGCCTATGGCGGCGAGATGCGGTTCACTTGCATGGACGCGTGCGAGTTGTGAAAGTGTAATGGGGTGACATTCAATGCTTAAAAAATGCAGCTGATCAGGTCGGTTGGGGTCTTTTTTCCACGCATCCCAAGTTGCAAGAAAATTGAAGCCCATTCCAAAGCCGGTTTCCAAAATACTGAAGCACTTTTTTTTCTGCCATGCGCTTGGAATATCGCAGCCCTTTAGGAAGACCGAACGTGCTTGTTCCAATGCGCCAATTGGACCGAAATAGCGATCTCCGTAGAGCGCAGAGCGGGGACCCTCTGGAGTAAATTCAAGATTTTCGGGGGTGAGCATAAGGGATGACTAAAGCATGTCGTGAAGGGACTGAATCATCATCATAGCCTGATGATCTAATTTTTTTGCTCTTCTTGTGCGGGCCAACATATCTCTTAAGCTTCAGACTTAAGGTGCATCACTTTTGTCTTCAAGACAGCTTTCCTTTTTGGAAAGAAATAATATCCAGTGCTTTTAGCACTGACATCGGGTAATGCGCCAAAGATTTTTTCTGAAGCGCAATACAGTCTCGCCAGATGGCCCTTTTTCGCTATTTGGCGGGAGAGGTGCCTCTGGCTTTTTTTTATATGAGGTGTCTCATGTATTTATTGCCTTTTGAAATTGTTTTTTATCTTGTTTGTATGATGGTGAGGAGTATGCGGTGGTTTGCAGAGAAGTTCATTCGAAGAACGCCCAAGTGGCGTTCGATGGCAGTGATGGCATTTCCTCAACAGCGTTTGGCGGCGGTTTCAGTGCCATCCAATGGTGAAGGGGATCAAGCGATGACTGATACGACTACTCAAGATTCTGATTCTGAAAAGGAGGAGATGGAAAGACGTGCTGCGTCTAACAATCCTTATGATGAAGCCTTTGGGAGTCGTGATTACACCCTTGCAAGTTTTCACACGAGAGAGGGAGATGGTTTCAAAATTGTCTTTCATTTTCAAGTGAAAAAACACCGCGTGCGGCGTGTGGTTTGGTTGGATTTCAGTCGTCTTGTTACCCGAATGGGGCGGGATGCTGCATGGGCCATGCGCGCACGTTTAGGGCAGGCGCAAATGCGTTTTTCGGTCAGTGGGCCCGCTCATCCTTGGGGTCGACTGGAGTTGCCGGATGCGTGGTTGGAAATAGGATCTTCACGCGAGAGTAAAGCCAGGAGTTTTATGCTGGACACGCTTGATGCAGTCAATCAACTGATTGAGTTAGGCGGGATGGATCTTGTGTCTGGCCATCATCAAAGTTTGCCTGTGGGGGATCCTAAGCCTGTTGAGAGTGCAGATTCTTCCTCATCAAAAGGAGGAAAGCGCAGTCGTAAACACACTTCTCAATCTGATGCAGGAAAGATTCAGGCAAAGGGGACTTTGACTGGCAATGAGGAAGCGGGTTTATCCTCAAAGCCTAAAGTTGCTTTACCTGGTGTTGATCCGGCTGATGACCATCAAGGGTTGCCACCTGGTGTCACCCCTGAATACGTATGCTCGGGGATTTTGGCGGCAACAGGATTTACGGAACGCTCAGACTCTGCGGGGCGTCATTACCGTATTTTTTATGCGGATGTGGATACGGGTTCGGGTAAGTTGAATCGGCAAACCGGAACCGACCTAGAGCGAGCCCTGTATTCAGTGAAAGCCGAGGTTGGGATGCGAGTGCGTCTTCAGCATTTGGGACACGTTCCTGTCAATGGAGGTCGTTATCGCCGTAAAGTGTGGCAAGCAGCCGTTCTGGCTGGATGAAAGCATTTCATTTTTTAAAGGCTACGGTGCATAACCGTAGCCTTTTTTTTAGCCTAAATCGTGTGAATCTAGATCACGTGGACGACGACCAATAGAGATTTCTATGGTGATCTCACGTTGGTTACGTAAGATCTTTAAACGTATCGATTGACCGGGGTGGGTATTAGCAAATTGCGCTAAGGCATTCGCTGCATTCTGGATGGGGTTGCCATTTAGACTGAGCAGAATATCGCCCGGGCGCACACCTGCCTTGTCCCCCGGTCCGCTGCGCACCAAACCTGCTACAAATGCACCTGATTTAATACCAAGCGCTGCGGCTGCATCGGCGGGCACGTCTTGCGGTTCAATGCCGATCCAACCTCTTGCTACGCCTCCGTGAAGAACAATTTGCTCCATGACTTGGCGCACAATACTTTCTGGAATGGCAAAACCAATACCTAAGGACCCCCCGTTCTTGGAGTAAATTGCACTATTGATTCCTATCAAGAAGCCGTTCGCATCGACTAAAGCTCCTCCTGAATTACCAGGGTTAATTGCGGCATCAGTTTGAATGAAGCTTTCTAAAACATTGATCCCTAGGTTGCTGCGCCCCAGCGCACTCACAATCCCCATGGTGACGGTTTGCCCTACACCAAAGGGGTTGCCAATCGCCAAAACAAAATCCCCTATTTGTAGGGTATCGGCTTTGCCCCAGGTGATCGGTGTTAAATTTTTTGCCTCAATTTTGAGCACAGCCAAATCTGTTTCTGGGTCGGTTCCCACTACTTTGGCTGGAACGCGTCGACCGTCATTGAGGGCCACTTCAATTTGATCTGCTGAATCAACCACATGATTATTGGTGAGGATCAGGCCTTCTGGTGTGGCAATGACGCCTGAACCTAAGCTGTTTTGAGTCTGCGTTTCAGGTAGGCCGGGCACCTTGAAAAACCGCCTAAAGACGGGATCATCAAACAAAGGATTGCGTTGCAAACGGAGTTCTTTGGTGGTGTAGATATTGACTACCGAGGGTTGGGCTTTTTTTGCCGCTGGAGCAAGTGTCCAAGCGCTTCGGCTATTAGGTGGCGCTTCTTGAAGGTTCAGCGGTGCGGCTTCAAGCCTAGGGTGTTCCAGCCAAATGGCAAAAATCAATAGGGCGCTGGCGCTAAAAAACAGCGCAAACCCGTTGCGCGGGATGAGTCGATGAAAGGAATGCAACACAGAACGCATTAAAAATCTCCCGGCGATAATGGGGCGCATGCCCTTAGATGGTTCCATTTTCAAATAGATTGAACGATTGCGGTGCGAGCAGGGTATTCAATTGAGTTGGCGTTGCATTGAGATATTGGGGCAATCTTCAGGAATTCCAAGGCTTAATTCTATGGTTTTAAATATTGGCATGCTTTCTGCTTTATATAAAATGTGGGCATGGCTCTGTGACTATCGTCCGGATCCTTCCTCATTTTCTCCTCCGAGAGCGGCTTAACCCATCGGTACAGTGTACCGATGGGTTTTTTTTATGTGTTAAATTCGCGATAAGCATTGTTGCCTATCTCCTGTGGTCTTTAGAATGATTTTCTTGTCTGTCCTATCGGCGCTCATCCTAGAACATTATCTGAGCTGGAATCGTCGAGATCGCTTATCTGTCGGCTTTGATCGATGGAGCCAGATGTTGCGTGATGTGCTTGATTCTGGTGCAGAGCGGCACGGTATGCTGGCATGGTTCCTAGCCATCACCCCCCTCTTTTTATTTGGGGTAGCCATCCATGCATTGACGCTTCGTTTTGGTGGTGCGGGTTTAGCCTGGTTAATTGATACGCTTATTCTAGGGGCCATCGTTGACTTTAAAACGGTGTCTGATCGATTAGGTGAAATTGCTGTTGACCTAGAAGCCGAGAATATTGAAAAGGCTAAAGCGGCGATTGAGGCCTGGGAGGGTGCCCCGCTGCCGGGAGAATTCGATATTCCTGGGCTAGCATCCAGAGCAATCCAGTTGGCATTGCTTCATGCGCATACGCGGGTTCTGGCTCCCCTTCTGTGGTATGTTCTTTTGCCCGGTGCATCGGGTCCTTTGTTGTATGTTGGGGCGTTAGCTTTGCGTCAAAGATGGCAATCTCCTCATGCTGACAATAGCCAGTTTCCTCGCTTTGCGATCAGTGCCATGCAATTTCTAGATTGGTTGCCTGCGCGCTTAACCGCTTTATCCTATGCAGTAGTGGGAAACTTTGAAGAGTCTTTTTTTTGCTGGAAAACGCAGGCTAAGTTGCAGTTACACGACGGGAGAAGAATTGTGCTCGCAGCCGGTGCAGGTGCCTTAGGCGTGCATTTTGAACCTGCTCCCACCCTGCCGTATGGGGTGATCAACGGGGAGCTTGGAACAGGTGATTTCCCCGGAGCCGATCATCTTGAAAACACCGAAGGTTTGTTAGCGCGTACTCTGGTTTTTGCTGTGGTGTTGTTGGGGCTGCTCACGCTGGCAAGCATAGTAGGCATTTAAACCGCAGGTCTTATGGTTTTTTTCTTTCCCAGGGTGCTAGGCGCGCATTTTCATCCAGGATTTCCTTGAGCCATTCAAGACGTTTCGCGCTTTGAGTATGCAGATTCGCTTTTTCTTTAAAGGCACAGCCGGGTTCCAACTGATGATTACAGTCATTGAATCGACATGCACCCATCGCATCGGCAAACTCTGGAAATGCCGCTTCAATTTGTTGTTTATCTAGATGCTGAAGACCAAATACTTGCATTCCGGGCGAATCGGTAATGGATCCGCCACTGAAAAACGCATAGCGGCGAGAAGCGGTGGTGGTGTGGGTTCCGGTATCGCTGGATGAAGAAAGAGCGCCTACACGGGAGTGCGCTTCGGGCAGTAATGCATTGACCAGAGTAGATTTCCCCATCCCTGATTCGCCCACAAAAATACTGTCTTCACCGGTAAGACGTGTTGTGAGTTCTGCAACACTGTGCTTTGCGCTGAGTGTCATCACCTCAATTCCCAGATCTCGGTAATAATTCAGTTCTGATGCAATAGCTTGGGTTTCAGCCAGGTCTTGTTTGTTGCAAACGATGAGCGCTGCAATATTGGCTGCACTGGCTGCAGCCAGGCAGCGCGTAAGCAAATTCTCGCGATATCGGGGTAGGCCGGAAACAACAATGCCGGCCAAATGAACATTCGCTGCAAATATTTTTTGGCGGTGGGCATCAGAGCGATACAGGACTGTTTCCCTCTGTAGAACGGATTCGATAACCCCCTCAGCGTTTCCTGAGATATTGAATTGCACCCGATCGCCACACGCAACATCTTGCTGTCGTCCCCGTCTCACGCAGTTCCAAACATTGCCGTCAGATGCACGAACCTCATGGCGGCGGCCAAAAGAAGCAATGACTTGACCTTGTTGTGGCTGATTTTTGAAATCAGTCATGTGCGAAGAGGGGTGCCCTACAAGGCGGGATAGGAATCACAATTTTCTGACGAATAATATGAAAGAGATTGAGTAGCTCGGCTGCTATGCGCCGTATAATTTGCCAGCTTTTTGAAGTGAGGACGAATGTATCAGCATTCACTCACCTGCAAGTCGATCAGTATGATCGATCTCCCTTGGATTTTAGGAAAATTATGGCACAAGATAAAAACAGGTTGATTTGGATTGATTTAGAAATGACGGGATTGGTGCCTGAGCGCGATCGTATTATAGAAATTGGTATTGTGATTACCGATTCCCAACTAGAGTCTGTGGCAGAAGGCCCCACTTGGGTGGTGCATCAGTCGGATGAGATATTGGCTGGAATGGATGCTTGGAATCAATCTACGCATGGTAAGTCTGGTTTAACAGAGCGGGTGCGTGCATCAACCCATCATGAAGCAGAAGTTGAACAGAGCGTGATTGCTTTTTTAGAAGCGTGGGTGCCTAAAGGGGTATCCCCGATGTGCGGGAACTCGATTTGCCAAGATCGGCGCTTTTTAGCGCGTTATATGCCGACGCTAGAGGATTGGTTTCATTACCGTAATCTTGACGTGAGTACCTTGAAAGAACTGACCAAACGCTGGTATCCCGCCATTTACTCTGGCGTAAAAAAAAGTGGAAAACACGAAGCACTTGCTGATGTGTATGAGTCTATTGAGGAATTGCGTTACTACCGTCAGGCTTTATTCCCAGCAACACCCCCGACAACGAATACTGCCGCCTAAGGTTTGGATGCACTGAGCTGAAAGGTTTTGTGAACAGGGGGGTAGCAGAGCCCGGCCTCTGCACAGCCCTGCCATATCGCTTCAATTTCGATTTGCGAGGGGGGCTGTGAGTTGGGCGGTATAGCGATGATCGGAGCAGCTATGAATACCTTATCGCGATAAATGGTGTGCATGCCTCCTAGAAAAGGGTCTTCTAGCATTTCACCCAATGGAAGATCTAGTTTTCCCAGATTTGTGATGGTCTCGGATTGGGTTTGGGGTAGCAGTTTGAGTTGGAAACGATCTTGATAGAGATAGCAGCCTGGCGCAATGGTGAACTCTCCTCGAACGAAGTTGCCGTCATAGGTCCACTTTACTTTGAAGGCTTGTGCTACAGAGGGAAATCGAGGCGATTTTGAAGTGACGCCCGAACTTGGGGTATCTAATACGCCGCTGATTGCATAGGGTGAGATCAGGTGGGTGAGTAAGAGCAGGAGAATGGCCCGCTTCCTCGAGAGCAACGTGTTGGATTTAAAGGTATAGGAAATCAATTTTCCTGAAACCACACTACCCATTTGTCATTCTCCCGATTGTTGCCATACTCCAATCATGATGCCTTCTGAAGGCGCTGAAGCGCCCACTCTACATGTTCAAGCACCATGGGATCGGAGTGCTTCATTAAAGCGGATCTTAAAGCCTGGAGGGTGAATTCGTTTTTAGGGCCGTTACCGATGGCCACAGCAATATTCCTGATCCAACGTTGATACCCAATACGTCGAATGGGTGAGCCCGCTAATCGCGCATTGAACTCTGCCTCAGACCAATTAAAGAATTTGAGTAAATGGCCGGAGTCTAAGTTCTCGCGGTTGGCAAAATCTTCAGGACAGGTCTGCGGCTCAGGGTCTTTGTTCCATGGACAAAACAATTGGCAATCATCACAACCATAGATGCGATTCCCCATCATGGGTCTGAGGGTCTCTGGTATAGATCCCGGGTGTTCGATGGTGAGATACGCGATACATTTTCGCGCATCCACTTGATAGGGAGCAAAAATAGCACCGGTAGGGCACGCATCCATGCATGCGCTGCAAGTTCCACAATGCTGCGTGCTGGGTGGATCAGCGGGAAGGGGAATGGTGGTATACATTTCACCTAAAAAAAACCACGATCCTTCGGTACGATTTAATAATAGCGTATGTTTCCCTCTCCAACCCAAACCAGATTGTGAGGCGATTTCCACTTCCATTACCGGGGCGCTATCGCAAAATACGCGCCCTGGAGGCGTTCCAGACAGGATGCTGAGGGTGCGAGCGAGTTTGGCTAAGCGATGGCGCATCACTTTGTGGTAGTCCCGGCCTAGGGCGTAACGGGAAATATAAGCCCGTTCTTTGTCTTTGAGTATTTGTTTGGCGGGCGCGCCGTTTTCTGCCGAATAAGGTAGGGTGACGCTGATCACCCGCACGGTACCGGGAACTAATTGCTGGGGATTGGTGCGTAATTCTACGCTGCGCTCAAACCATTTCATCTCGCCGTGATGCCCAGCTTTCAGCCATTTTTGCAGATCTAACTTAGCCTTGGACAAGTCCGGCATACTTACCCTCAAACCGGAAAATCCAAGTTTCTTCGCCTCTGCATTTAAGCGCTCACGCACATCCACTAGGTTGAGTGGGTTTGAAGAGGAAGGAGGAGAAGGAATAGACATGGCACCCTAAGCATAACAAACCAAGAACACCTTGCTCTTTAAATGAGCACCAAAGGTTTCATTTAAAAACAATAGGCTTGCGAGGTATGCTTTTGTGTGATTGCATACCCACCGTGTTATCCAAACCTATTATTCCTTCTTCTGCTGTGTGGCGTTACTTGCCTGACCTCGATGCAACGGAGGCTTTGGGAGGGGTGTTGGCGTCTGTATTGTTCCCGGGAGCGCTGGTTGCTTTAGAAGGGGAGCTGGGAAGCGGTAAAACCGCCTTGGTTCGCGCTATGCTCAAAAGTTGGGGCTTTCAAGGTCGCGTTAAAAGTCCGAGCTATACGCTTATTGAACAATATGATTTTGCCAATTTTACAGTATGCCATTTTGATTTTTATCGTTTTAGCGAGGTTCTTGAAGCCGATCAGGCGGGATTTCGTGAGCACTTTAATGCACATTCTATTTGTATCGTTGAATGGCCTAATCGTGCAGAGCAGTGGCTTCCTGCGGCTGATCTTAAAGTGAATTGGTGGCCTGTTAAGGAAGGGCGTTTAGTGTCTTTGTATTCTCAAAAAAACTGGGTATTGCCCAATGATTTGCCGGGTATTCCTCACCATGAGGTAGCGCATGGTGCTTAGATTCCTTCCTTTCTTGCTGATGGTTTTTTTACTTTTTTCACAGCTTGCTCCTGCTGGTTCTGTGGGAGCTTTGGGTTCTGGGAATGCAGGGGCAGGTTTAACTGCGCCAGGAACACTGTCTTCAGCGGCGGGAACTTCAAGCTCAAATAATGCCTCTTTACCCACGCTTGTCGGGGCAAGGCTCTGGCCCGCTCATGATTACACGCGCTTGACCCTCGAAGCACGTGCACCTATCCGCTGGAATTTGTTTGTCATTGATTCACCCGATCGACTCGTTTTAGATCTTGAGGGGATTGAACCCAATGTTGTGTTGGATAACATCGCTAGCCGAGTGAGAGGCGATGATCCTTGGGTGCGGTCGATCCGCGTAGGTCGTTTTAAGCCAGGAACGATGCGTATTGTTTTAGATCTTAAATCCCCTGTAAAGCCCTTGGCGACATTGCTAGAGCCCGCGGGGGACTATGGATACCGTTTGGTGTTGGATATTTATCCCGCAGAAGGAAGCGACCCGATATTGGCCTTGCTTGCGTCCAAACAGTCTGAGTCCAAACAGTCTGAGTCTAAGCAAGCAGATTCCAAACAAGCAGATCCCAAACAAGCAGATCCCAAACAAGCAGATTCGAAACAAGCAGATTCGAAACAAGCAGATTCGAAACAAGCAGATTCCAAACAAGCAGAGGTGAAGTCTAGCGAAGGGCTGTCGCCCGAGTCCTCTCCTTTCTTTGTTGCAGAGAGTAAGTTGATTACTGTTGCCGTTGATGCTGGACATGGCGGTGAAGATCCCGGTGCGCATGGTGAGGGGGGAACACTCGAAAAAGAGGTGACTTTAGCGATTGCCAAGCGCGTTAAAGTACGCATTGATGCAGAGCCGGGAATGCGCGCGGTGCTGGTGCGTGATGGAGATTACTTCATTCCCTTAATGGGACGAACGAGTAAGGCGCACCAATTGAAAGCAGATATGTTTGTGTCGATTCATGCTGATGCGTTTATGAATCGTGATGCGCGCGGTTCATCTGTTTTTATTTTGTCTGAGCGCGGTGCCACTTCCGTTGCTGCGCGTTGGCTGGCTAATAAGGAGAATCAGGCCGACTTGATTGGCGGAGTGAATATCCATGCCCGCAACCCCTATCTTGCTGAGACTTTATTTGATTTGTCGCAAACCGCTACGATTCAGGACAGTCAGCGTCTTGCGCGTTTTGTGCTTAAAGAGCTGAGTGGTTTAAATCGCTTGCACAAAGGAGAGGTCGAGCAAGCAGGTTTTGCAGTGTTGAAGTCTCCGGATATCCCTTCTATTTTGGTAGAGATGGCGTTTATTACCAATCCCGATGAGGAAAAACGTTTAGCGGATGAACGTTATCAAGATGAATTGGCAACGACTCTGGTACGCGGGCTAAAAAAATTTGTGATTGCGCATCCGCCTCCGGGAAAAGCGCGTTTGTCCTCATCGGAGCGAAATAAAACTCAATGAAACGCATACAGGCTTTAAGCCCAGCATTGATCGCCCAAATTGCTGCAGGAGAGGTGGTTGAACGACCTGCATCGGCATTAAAGGAATTAATTGAGAATAGTTTAGATGCGGGAGCCAGCGATATTTCTGTTTTTCTGGATGAGGGCGGAATTCGCGGAATACGGGTAGAAGATGATGGGCATGGGATTGCTAAAGAAGATTTATGTTTAGCAATGACCTCTCATGCTACGAGCAAAATTGGATCTCTGGAGGACTTGGAGCAAGTGGCTAGTTTGGGTTTTCGTGGGGAGGCGCTAGCCAGTATTGCGGCGATTGCAAACGTTAGGGTTTTAACCCGCACTGAACTGGAGTCACAGGCCTGGAGTATTCGTGCTTCGGGCGGTCGTATGGGCGAGATAGAACCTGCTGCACGCACGCACGGCTGCACGGTCATTGTTGAAGATTTATATGCTCATACTCCAGCCCGTCGAAAGTTTCTCAAAACAGCAGCGACAGAATACGGTCATTGCGATGAGGCTCTCGCCCGATTGGCTTTGGCTCGCCCCGAAGTGAAATGGACAATACACCACAATGGCCGTTTAACACGCCATTGGCCTAAGGCCAGTCTTGCCGCTAGAGTGAGTGATGTCATGGGAGAGGATTTTGCGCAGGCTGCTTTACCGCTTGATCAAGTGATTGGAACCTTACGCTTGTATGGAGTGGTAGGAAGACCCGCTGCAGCAAAGAGCTCTAGAGATGCGCAATATGCTTTTGTGAATGGACGCTATGTTCGAGATAAGGTTCTATCCCACGCTATTCGACAAGCCTATCAAGATGTATTGCATCACGAGAAGCATCCCTCTTATGTACTGTACTTGGAACTAGACCCTGCCTTAGTGGATGTGAACGTACATCCGGCAAAAACAGAAGTCCGATTTCGAGACAGTCAAGCGATTTATCGATTCGTTTTGCATAGTATCCAGCAGGTTTTGGCTTCTACTTCCCCCGGGGCGAGTGCTGAGGGTTTAAGGGGTCTAGCAGAAATGAATAGTGATGTTGGTGCGAGAACCGTCCCTCAGTGGAACCCTGGTCAGCAAGCCTGGACGATGCGTCAGCCCGATACGCACTATGAAGTCTTATTCGGAAAGGCTAATGCTGAATCCTCGCATGACGAACTGGCTCAGCCTCGTTCATTGCATCCGTTAGATGAACGGACCTCTCATGATGAGATCAGTGAGTCGCCTCCTCTAGGCTTTGCCATTGCGCAGCTTCATGGCATTTACATCCTGGCTCAAAACGCCCAAGGTTTGATCGTAGTCGATATGCATGCTGCCCATGAACGGGTGGTGTACGAGCGCCTGAAAGCGAGTTATGGAGATCAGGGGCTGCCTAGTCAGCCACTATTGTTGCCCAGATCCATCGCGATCACTGCGCTTGAGGCAGCCGCAGTTGAGGAATTTAATGAAACATTAAGTTTGCTCGGTTTTGATCTGGCTCTGCTGGGGCCGCAGACCGTAGCAGTGCGATCAGTTCCTCTTTTAATTGATGAGCAAGCCAGTGCCGAACTGATTCGAAGCCTCTTGGCTGAATTGAGAGACTATGGTGCCGGGCGTGTTCTAACCGAGCGCCGCGATGCCTTGCTGGCAGGCTTTGCTTGTCATGGGGCGGTGAGAGCTAACCGGCAACTGACTTTGCCAGAGATGAATGCATTGCTCCGCGATATGGAAAGAATAGATCGTGCAGATCAGTGCAATCACGGACGCCCAACTTGGCGTATGGTGCCTTTGGCTGAGTTGGATCAGTGGTTTATGAGGGGCGAATAGGTTTGAACAAGGGACCCGCAGTCTTACTGCTCATGGGGCCAACTGCAGCAGGAAAGTCTGCGCTCGCTCTAGAGATCGCTGAGCATTTCAATGCAGAAATCGTGAGTGTTGATTCTGCATCGATTTATCAATCCATGAATGCGGGAACGGCTAAACCGAGTCAGGCAGAGCGGGGTCGCATTCCTCATCATTTGATTGATATTGTATCGCCGCTCGAATCGTATTCTGTGGAGCGTTTTCGACAAGATGCCTTGGCGTGTGTGCGAGACATTCATGCCCGTGGAAAACAGGCTGTACTTGCCGGCGGGACCATGATGTACTTCAAAGCACTGATGCATGGATTAGATGCCATGCCAGAAGCTGATCATGATGTGCGTGAGGCACTCGATCAGCAAGCCAAAGACATCGGTTGGCCTGGAATGCATGCAAAGCTCATGCAAGTAGATCCTGTGACTGCACATCGATTAGACCCCAATGACGCCCAACGCATTCAGCGCGCACTAGAAGTGTTTGCGCTTGCAGGCCAGCCTCTATCTGCTTTACATGGGCGCACCTTGAACAAGGAAATAGAAGGAATCCATTTTAAAACCCTCGCTTTGATGCCCTCTGAGCGTTCAGTATTACATGAGCGCATTGCTCAACGTTTTGAGTTGATGTTGCAAGCCGGACTATTAGAGGAGTGTCGTCAATTGCGCCATGACTATCCTGATTTGCATGCAGGCTTGCCCTCGATGCGCTGTGTAGGTTATCGCCAAGCGCTGGAGTTTCTGGATGGCAAAACGGATGAAGTTGAGTTTAGGTTTAAAGCGATTGTTGCTACGCGTCAGTTGGCTAAACGCCAAATGACCTGGATGCGATCTTTGGGGAGCGATAGTGAGATTGACCCATTGACACCAGATTTAATGGAAAAAGGCCTCCTCGCAGCGGGCGCGCTGCTTGGAGCATAGTTCAGTCCCCCCGATAACAGAGAACTCTGGGGATTAAAAATAGCTGTGTGTTGCCTATATCCAGAACTTGCAGAAAGCTAAGGTTCAGCGCGCGCAGCCAATTTTCCGTGGGCTAAGACCAATTCTAAGCGATCATCTTTGTGAACTTGATGTGGCGAACGCAGTAAAGCGCCATCAGGGGCATACACCAAGCTGTAGCCGCGTTGCAGCACTTGCCCGGGGTCAAGAAGCTGAAGCGCTTGTTGCCAACGCTGCAGCCCGCTATGACGCTTTTCAAGGCCACGCGACCAAGCCTTAGATCTGCGATCGATCAGGTTTGATAAATCTCGGCTGAGAAAGGTGATTTTGTTTTTGGGATGTTGAAGGTGCAAGCGTGCTCTGAGCGTCTCGATATCTTGCTTACGATTGGAAAGGGCTTGTCGGGGATGTACTAATCGACTGGCCAAACGATCTAAGGCCCAACTTCTTTCTTCTAATCGACGTCTTGCAGAATGGCTCAAGCCTAATTGCGTGCGCTGAAGTTGATGTTGTAGGTGATCCATTTGGTGAAGTACAGATCGTGTCATGTGCCTCTTAATCAGAATGAGCTGATCAATCAGGGCGGATTGCGAAGGGGCGCACAATTCTGCTGCAGCTGTTGGGGTTGGGGCGCGGACATCTGCTGCAAAGTCTGCAATGGTGAAATCTGTTTCATGGCCCACACCGCTCACTACTGGCATGGGGGCTTGGGAGATGGCTCTGGCAACCTGTTCATCATTAAATGCCCAGAGATCCTCCAGACTCCCTCCCCCGCGACAAATGACTAACACATCCACTTCTTTGCGTTGAGAAGCTTGTAGGATTGCGCTCACAATTTTGGGTGGGGCTTCAGCGCCTTGAACGGGCGTGGGATAAATGATCACTAAGACGTGTGGTGCCCGACGTGCAAGGGTGGTTAACACATCTTTTAATGCTGCAGCGGCAAGAGAAGTCACAATGCCAATAGAGCGTGGGTGAGAAGGCAGATTGCGTTTGCGACGCGTGTCAAATAAGCCTTCTTGTTCTAGACGCACCTTCAGCTTTAAAAAAGCCTCATAGAGTGCACCTTGTCCGGCCGGCCGCATTTGATCGACCACAATTTGAAATTCGCCACGCGCTTCATATAGGGTTGGGGCTCCCTGTAACTCAACCGCGTCCCCATTTTTCGGGAGCCAGTTCATGCGTTGATTGCGACCACGGAACATGGCGCAGCGAACTTGCGCTTCCTGATCTTTGAGTGAGAAATACCAATGCCCAGAACTGGCTCTCGTAAACCCTGATAGTTCACCGCTGACCCACTGAAGTGGGTAATGTTGCTCAATCGTTTGTCTGATTTGTCTGGCCAGTGCTGATACGGTAATCGTGCCCCCGTTTTGAGGTAAATCCAAAGGATTCAGTCCGTTATTCGATGAAACGATCCCCGTATCGAGTTGTTGGTTGGGGACGGAATATTTATTATTATTTGACAAATGCTTTCTCGTTATAAGTGTATGAAAAATATAGATTTTTTGATTTTGATCAAAAAATGATCGTTACAAAAAAAACCCTTTAGCTTGATGCACTTAACCATACCAGAGGGAAATCTCCCACAAGTTTATCCACAGAGAATGTGGACAAGTTTTAAACCACTGAATAATCCTCGCTTTCCGGTACACTAGCCACCTTTCTAAAATTTTTAGGTGGGTATTGCTGTGTTATCCATTTTAGAGGCAGCGGGTTGGCCAAGTTGGTTTTTGTTAGCGTGTTCGGTGATTGCGTTAGCCATTATTTTTGAGAGAAGTTGGGCTTTACGTTCTCATGCTGTCACCCCCAGTGATTTGCTCCCGCGCGTACTGGACCAATTTAAGAGCCGTGGAATGAATAGTGAGGTGATTGAGCGATTAGCTCAATCGTGTCCGCTAGGGCGTGTTCTGGCTGCAGGACTCATGAATGCGCAATCTTCAAGAGAAATCATGAAAGAGTCTATTGAAGATGCGGGACGTGCTGTCATGGTCGAGCTTGAGCGTTACCTCACTACTTTAGGCACCATCGCAACGATTAGTCCTTTACTCGGTTTATTTGGAACGGTAGTCGGTATGATCGTGATCTTCCGTACCCAAGGACCGGCAGGGACCAATCCTGCAGAGTTGGCGCATGGTATCTCTATTGCACTCTACAACACCGCCTTTGGTTTAATTGTTGCTGTGCCATCTATGGTTTTTTATCGCCACTTCCGTGCCCGAGTGAATAGCTTGATCGTTGAAATGGAGCAGCAGGCGGTGAAACTGGTTGAAATTGTGCATGGGCATCGTCAGGGATAAGACGATTATGAATTTCCAAAAAGGGAGAAATCGTGAAGATCCCGAGATCAATTTGATCCCGATGATTGATGTGCTGCTCGTCATTCTGATTTTTCTGATGGTGACCACTACTTACACACGCTATACCTCTTTGCAGATCAATCTGCCGCAAGCAGGGGGTGATGAGCGCCGCGAGCTTCCTGCAGTCATTCAGGTGGCCGTTGATTCAATTGGTCGTTATACCGTTGATCAGGTGCCTGCAAACTTTGTTGATCCAGAAAGCTTTGCTGAAGTTCTTAAACAAGCTGTAGGGGATCGCAAGGAGGTTGTCCTCACGATCAGTGCAGACGCGCAAGCCACACATCAGTCAGTGGTGAATGTGATGGAATCAGCGCGAAGGGCAGGGATTTCTCATGTCACCTTTACCACTCAAGGTACCCAGAATCGCTGAGTCTCGATTCACGGCTTGGGTACTTAACCGCTGGTACGGGCCGCATCCGATTGCTTTCTTGAAGCCATTCGCATCACTATTTGAATGGAGTGTGCAGCGCAGACGAAAGGCTTATTCCAGCGGGCGAAAACAGGTAAAACGACTTCCTGTTCCTGTCATTGTGGTGGGGAATATTGTGGTAGGAGGGGCCGGTAAAACGCCTACTGTGCTGGCTGTTGTCGACGCACTCAAGCATCTTGGATATCGGCCCGCCATTTTGTCGCGGGGTTATGGCGCTCACCCACAGCATCCTCGTATGGTGACAGCGCATTCCACTCCGTCAGAGGTAGGGGATGAGCCTGTACTTTTATTTAGGCATGCAGGCGTGCCTCTGGCGGTGGGTGTAGATCGCTTTGCAGCCGGACAGCTCTTGCTGCGCCAACATCCAGAAATTAACTGCATAGTCAGTGATGATGGTTTGCAGCACTATGCATTACATCGAGATATTGAATGGGTGGTGATTGCGCGTGATAGAGGTTTGGGCAATGGGGCTCTTCTTCCTGCAGGCCCCTTGCGAGAATCTATTTCACGACTCAGCGAGGTGGATGCTTTGGTTTTGCACGGTACAAGCCCCCAACGCTCTTCTGAATCACAGATCGCTCAGGTGCAGCCGCTCGAAGCGCTTATCCCTGAAGCTGTACCCCAATTTACGCTTGTATTGACGATGGGCGCTCCTGAGCCGTTTCAGCAATGGAGGGCAAAGCTAGACTCTCAGCATCTGGAACAAGTTGCCAATCAAAGTAGTCAGGAAAAACGGGATGAATGGGATAACCCCCACGCTTGGTCTGTTTGGAAGGGCAATCTTGTTCATGCGGTTGCAGGCATTGGGCACCCCCAGCGTTTTTTTACTGCGCTTGAGCAGCAAGGAATGGTGGTGACCCCTCATGCCTTTGCTGACCACCACCGCTTTGCTGGGCATGAGCTTAATTTTCCTGAGCCTTATCCCATCATGATGACGGAGAAGGATGCAGTAAAATGCTTAAACTTAGCATTGGATCGCCATTGGGTGGTCCCGCTTCACGCCAAATTGGATTCTCATGCGGTGGCGTGGTTACGAAACAAACTGGAGAAGTAAGATGGACCCCAAACTGATTGAAATTCTGGTGTGCCCGGTGTGCAAAGGCCCCCTGATCCGTCGAAGCAAAGAATCTGATTTGGTGTGCAAGCCCTGCAGAATAGCTTTTCCCATTCAGGACGGTATTCCTGTGATGTTGGTGGATGAAGCGACTGAACTTCCACCGGACTTAGACCTTTGACGGCTGTTGTTCCTTTTTCAGTTCTGATACCAGCACGTCTGGCCTCTACTCGCTTGCCGCGCAAACCCCTGCTGGATATCGCTGGGGTGCCCATGGTGGTGCGTTGCTGCCACTGCGCCCAAGCTTCAGGGGCCGCAAGTATTGCAGTGGCGACCGATAGTTTGGAAATTGCTGATGTGGTGCGCAATCATGGCTTTGAAGTAGTGCTTACTGATGCGCACCATGCAAC
This sequence comes from uncultured Ferrovum sp., assembly GCA_903905585.1. Taxonomy (GTDB): domain Bacteria; phylum Pseudomonadota; class Gammaproteobacteria; order Burkholderiales; family Ferrovaceae; genus CAIVHB01. Next base: position 53,464 of record CAIVHB010000007.1, read on the forward strand.
AGGTACCGATAGGCTGGCGCAGGCAGCATCACTGCTTGGATTGGGTGATCAGGACATTGTGGTCAATCTGCAGGGGGATGAACCCCTCATGTCTCCGGAATTACTCAGACAGGTAGCTGAGCGTTTGGCCTCTCGTTCTGATGCAGTGATGGCTACGCTGGTTCATCCTATTCATGATCTGGCGAGCTTTATGAATCCAGCTGTGGTGAAGACGGTACTCAACGCACAGGGAGATGCCATATGGTTTTCACGAGCGCCTATTCCTTGGCCGCGAGACGCTTTTGCTCAGGACCCCAAGACTTGGCCCTTAAAGCAGGCTCCCTTACGCCATGTGGGTCTTTATGCTTATCGCCGTCATTTCTTGCCCACTTACGCTGCACTGGCTGCTCCAGCCTCTGAGCAGGCTGAATCTTTAGAGCAACTTAGGGTTCTGCACCATGGTTATATTTTAAGCTGCGTTCAGGTAGAGCACGCCCCTGAAGGGGGCGTAGACACCCAAGAAGACCTCATTCGTGTGCGACTGCAAATTGACCGATTGGGCGATGTGAGGTAGTTTCGTCGTATAAGCCGTTCTTCGGTTATTCATTACAACAACTTAAAACATATCTCCTACATTATGCGTCTCATTCTTTTAGGTGCCCCAGGCGCCGGCAAAGGAACACAAGCCGGATTTATTAAAGAGCACTTCGGAATACCTCAAATCTCAACCGGAGATATGCTGCGCGCGGCAGTCAAAGCGGGCACCCCTTTGGGATTGGCAGCCAAACAAGTGATGGACAGCGGTGGATTGGTATCCGATGACATTATCTTGGGCTTAGTGCGAGATCGGATTACCCAGCCAGATTGTGCAAAAGGTTTTCTGTTTGATGGCTTTCCCCGCACGATTCCTCAAGCTCAGGCTATGAAGGATGCCGGCGTTCCCATTGACTGGGTTCTTGAGATTGATGTGCAAGATGAAGAAATTATTGAGCGCATGTCGGGTCGCCGCGTGCACCCAGCCAGTGGTCGAACCTACCATGTCAAATTTAATCCACCCAAGGTTGAAGGCAAAGATGATGAAACAGGTGAGGCCTTGATTCAGCGTGACGATGACCGTGAAGAAATTGTGCGTAAACGTCTTGAGGTATACCACGCTCAGACAAAACCTCTTGTCGGCTTTTATGAATCATGGGGGGCCACAGCAGATTCTAAAGCGCCGCAATCTAGAAAAGTGGCGGGTGTGGGGACCGTAGAAGACATTCGCGATAAAGTTTTCAAGGTTTTGGGAGCATAAGCATGGCAAGACCTAAAAACGCTTTCTATGCGCAGTCTGGTGGTGTCACCGCTGTGATTAATGCCTCTGCTTGTGGTGTTATTGAGACCGCAAGGAAATATCCCGAGACCATCGGCAAAGTCTATGCAGGACGAAATGGCATTCTTGGCGCGCTTCAAGAAGACCTGATTGATACCGGAAAAGAGTCTGATGCCGCCATTCGTGCCCTGCGCCATACCCCAGCAGGTGCTTTTGGCTCTGCGCGCTATAAGCTCAAAGGTCTTGATCAAAATCGCGCAGAGTATGAGCGATTAATTGAAGTATTTCGCGCCCATAACATTGGCTATTTTTTCTATAACGGGGGGGGCGATTCACAAGATACCTGCCATAAAGTCTCGCAAATTGGAGACGAATTGGGATACCCCGTGGTTTGTGTAGGTGTGCCTAAAACGATAGACAATGATTTGCCGTATACCGATTGTTGTCCTGGGTTTGGTTCTGTAGCGAAGTATGTAGCGACCTCTATTCGTGAGGCGGGTTATGACGTGGCCTCTATGGCAGCGACTTCCACAAAAGTTTTTGTGCTGGAAGTGATGGGCCGGCACGCTGGATGGATTACCGCTGCGTGCGGTTTGGCCACTGAGCAGGCGGGGGAAGCGCCTCACATTTTGTTGTTTCCTGAAATTCCTTTGGATCAAAAAGCCTTTCTTGCTCGCGTGAAAGAAGTGGTAAAGACACATGGCTTTTGTGTAGTGGGTGTCAGTGAGGGGATTCGCGATCTTGAGGGTAAATTTATTTCTGACAGTGGTCTGCGGGATGCTTTTGGGCATGCACAGCTGGGTGGAGTGGCCCCTGTGATTGCCAATCTGATTCGCTCTGAATTGGGTTACAAATATCATTGGGCTGTAGCCGATTATCTGCAGCGCGCCGCCCGTCATTTGGCTTCAAAGACGGATGTCCGGCAAGCCTATGCGATGGGTAAGGCTGCAGTTGAACTCGCTGTGAAAGGGCACAACGCGGTGATGCCGACTATTGAGCGTATCTCTGATGTTCCCTACAAATGGAAGGTGGGTAAAGTGGGGCTGGCAGAGGTAGCCAATCAGGAGCGGATGATGCCGCGCGACTACATCACGGCAGATGGTTTTCATATCACTGCAAAATGTAGACGCTATTTATCGCCCTTAATTGAGGGTGAAGATTACCCTCCTTACCGCAATGGTCTGCCTGATTACGTGCGCTTGAAACTCAGTAGCGTGAAGAAAAAGCTCAATAAAGAGTTTAAGCCCTAAGCTGATTTAAGCGGGACGGAGGCGAAGATGCATCGCCTCTGTTGCGTTCACCAATTCTGATCGTATGCCAGGTTCAAAAGCCGCATGTCCTGCGTCTGCCACCACACAGTAATGTGCGCTTGGCCAAACTTGGTGAAGCTCATAGGAAGAAACCGCTGGGCAGACCGCATCATATCGACCCTGAACGATAAAACAGGGTAAATGCCGAATGCGATCAATCCTATCAAGCAACGAATTATCAGGTAGAAAAATATGGTTCACAAAATAGTGCGCTTCAATTCGCGCAAGACTTAAGGCCACATTATCACTCGCGAAGTGGTTTTGAGTGGCTAGGCTTGGCAGCAGTGTGCTGCAGGCTCCTTCATAGGTTCCCCAAGCGCGCGCTGCGGGCATATGAATGGTTGGATCAGGGTTAGTCAAACGCTGATGGTAAGCCGTTAACAGATCATGACGTTCGGATTCCGGAATGTGACTGCTGAAGCGTTCCCACTGGTCTGGAAAGATATGGCGGAGACCATATAGGAACCAATCAATTTCAACGGGCCGGCATAAAAATATCCCGCGCAATATCAACCCTAGGCAGCGTTCCGGATGTGCCTCAGCATAGGCGAGTGCAAGGGTACTGCCCCATGATCCGCCAAACACCACCCATTGATTAATGCCCAAGGTTTTTCTGAGCAATTCGATATCGGAGATTAATAAGGGCGTTGTGTTATTGCGTAGTTCTCCAAATGGGCGCGAACGCCCTGCGCCGCGCTGATCAAAAATCACAATGCGATAGCGCGAGGGGTCGAAGAAACGGCGATGCTGAGGCCCTGAGCCCGCACCGGGCCCCCCATGCAGAAACACCACGGGTATCCCTTTAGGATTGCCTGATTCCTCCCAATACATGGAATGCAGGTCATCTAGTTGCAAATAACCTGAATCGCGTGAGGCGATTTCAGGAAATAGGGGGGTTAGTTCTGCCGGCTCCGATAAGGGCATCGTTGACTCTTTATTATTGGTTTAAGAACTTTAATTTATTATGTGGTATTTTGCTGCACTGCGACAAATTTTTGCAATCTGATCGTGATATATTGTCAATGCGTTGGTTATTTTTTTGTGTCAAGCTAGGCTGACGCAAGACCTTGTTTATTCGTTTCGCTTAAAATCCATGTTTTTCCCTCTGGCTTAACGCGAAATTACTGATTGTAATCGAGAGGCCTCATGCTATACGAACTCCATGAAATGCAGCACTCCTACTTTGCGCCTATCCGCGCGGTAGCGCAAACGGTAGTCAGTATGTACGGCCATCCCATCAGCCCACTGAGCTACTCACCGATCTCACGCGCGATTGCCGCGGGCTCAGAACTGATCTTGCGCACGACGCAACGTTACGACAAACCTGCTTTCAATATCAGCACCACAGAATTTCAAGGACACACTGTAACCATCGAAGAAGAAGTCGTGATGGATAAAGCTTTTTGTCAGTTACGCCACTTCCGTAAGGTAGGTGTTAAAAAAGAAGGCCCTGTTGTTCTCATCGTGGCCCCTCTTTCCGGTCATTACGCAACCTTACTGCGCGATACCGTGCGCGGCTTTTTGCAGCACCATGACGTGTACATCACAGACTGGAAAGACGCAAAAATGGTTCCCCTCTCTTTGGGTGAATTTGGATTTGATGATTACGTAAAGTACGTGATGGAGTTTCTGGAACACTTCCAGGGTAAGGCTCATGTTGTTTCTGTCTGTCAGCCCACTGTTCCTGTATTAGTTGCAGTGTCTCTCATGGCTGCGAAGTCATCCGCTTCGTTACCGAGATCTATGGTGATGATGGGCGGCCCGATTGATGCCCGAAAAAGCCCAACGGCAGTGAATATTTTTGCTACTGAACACACCCTAGATTGGTTTGTTGGCCATTTGATTTACCCCGTGCCTTCAAAGTATCCAGGCTATTCGCGACGCGTGTACCCTGGATTTTTGCAACATACCGGGTTTGTTGCAATGAATCCGGGGCGTCATATTTCATCGCATCGTGATTTTTTCTATCATCTGATTCAAGGGAACGGTGATAGCGTGCATCATCACAAGACCTTCTATGATGAATACAATGCGGTGATGGATTTGCCGGCAAAATATTATATTGAGACCATCTCACGGGTATTCCAGCTGCAATCCTTACCTAAAGGTGAACTCGAGTCTTGCGGCCAACACGTTGATCCTAGTCGAATCAAAACCACTGCGTTGTTAACGGTGGAAGGTGAACTCGATGATATTTCTGGGGGTGGACAGACTGAGGCAGCGCACGAACTGTGTACGGGTATTCCTAAAGATCACCATCTTCACATCACCGTTCCAGATGTAGGACATTACGGAATTTTTAGTGGTCGTCGTTATCGTGAAATTATCTATCCGCAGCTCGCGCAATTCATCGCAAAGTACGATTAAGCTCAAGGAGTAGTCATGAGTAAAGACGCCTCATCTAACGAAATTTTTGAAGCTTTTCAGCGCATGATAAATCCTATGGCTTTCCCTATGCAGAATTTGCTGATGGGAGGGATGAAGCTTGAGGATGTAGAGCGCAAAATCTCTGAATTGCAAACCGTGCATCACTGGTTATCCACCAACCTGGGTATGCTGGAATTGACCATCAAAACTTTGGAATATCAGAAGGCTTTGCTCACCCCAAGCAAGAAAGAGGGGACTGACGATGCAGCAGAAAACAAAGTTGAGAATCCTTTTATGAATCCCGCAATGTGGCCGTGGCCTTATGGTCAAGCTCATGCCCCAGCCCAAGAAGAAAAGAAAGAAACGCGTGCTGAAAAAACAGCTGAAGCCGCTTCATCAAAAACATCCAGACCCGGTAAAAAAGCGAGTTAAGTTTTCTCGCGTTTGACCCAACGGGTAAATTGCAAATGGAAAGCGTTTTTCACATCTGCGGGGTGGTCAATGCATTCATCCTGAACCCATTGCGAATGATCGAAATCCGGGAAGTGCGTATCACCTTGGAGTTCTGTGCCAATCTCAGTGATATGCAAGATGTCTGCGAGCGCTAGGAAGCGCGCGTAAACCTCGGCGCCACCAATCACGAATAGTTTGGGTGTCTGATGGGTTTGCGCCCAAGAGAGCGCATCCTCGGGGCTTTGAACGAGGGTGTAGCCATCAAGCGCTAGATCGCTCTGGCGACTCATGACTAAATTCAGCCGGCCAGGAAGAGAGCGCCCAATGGCTTGCGCTGTTTTGCGGCCCATTAGAATGGGGTGTCCCATGGTCAGCGCTTTAAAGTAACGCAGATCGGCGGGTAAATGCCAAGGCATGGCATTGTCGTTTCCGATGACTCCGTTCCGTGTTCGGGCTACTACGATTTCTATCGTAGGACGATCTGTTTGAGTCAAGTTTTGGGTTCCGGGTGCTTTGGATTAGGCTGAAGGCTTACAAAACTCTTTGGAGTTTTGGTCTAGTCGGAATACCAGCGGACGCGTGATTTTAGGTTGCTCGCGTTCCGCATTCGCTACGGCATCCTCGACAGTGTAGTGGTGCGGTGCCAATTCGCATACGGGGTCGGTGTTTGTGGCATCGCCAGTCAGCAAATAGGCCTGGCAACGACACCCGCCGAAATCTTTTTCCTTGTCGGGGCAGGTTTTGCACGGGTCTTTCATCCAGCTGTTACCGCGATAACGATTGAACGCATCGCTGTCATGCCAAATCGTTTTCAGGCTGTGCTCTCGTACATTAGGAAAACGAATACCCGGAAGCATTTTAGCTTCATGGCAGGGCAGTACGGTTCCGTCTGGAGTGATCGTGACGAATACGGCACCCCATCCATTCATACAGGCTTTAGGGCGGGATGCGTGGTAATCCGGTACTACAAAATACACCCGCATCTTATCGCCTATGCGTTCACGAAAACGCTGCACCGCTGCTTCAGCTGCTGTTAATTGGGCGCGAGTCGGGATGAGGTGATCACGGTTTAAAAATGCCCAGCCGTAGAACTGAGAGTTGGCTAGCTCTAGATAATCCACGCCGATGCTTTGAGCGAGTTCGAGAATCTTTTCGATGTGGTCAATATTCAGGCGATGAATGACCACATTGAGCACCATGGGGTAGTCATAGGCCTTAACGAGGTGAGCCACTTTTTGTTTGAGCTCAAACGTTTTGGTACTGCCCAAGAAATCGTTTAATTCTTTGGTTGAGTCTTGAAATGAGACTTGAATATGATCTAAGCCTGCATCTTTGAGTGCCTTGATCTTGGCTTCAGTCAGGCCGATACCAGAGGTGATGAGATTGCTGTAATAACCTAGTTTGCGACCTTCAGTGGCGAGTTCTATTAAGTCATCCCGCATTAAAGGTTCTCCGCCCGAAAAACCCAACTGTGCAGAACCCATAGCACGGCCTTCTTGCAGTACACGCACCCACTCTGCCGTACTGAGTTCTTTACCTGCCGAAGCGTAATCCAGTGGGTTTGAGCAATACACGCAGTGTAGCGGGCATTTATAAGTGAGTTCAGCCAGTAGCCAAAGTGGTGGACGAATGACGACGCTCGAGGCGCCTTGGTCAGCGGTATTCAACCCAGCCTTGTCCATGCGCGATCTCCAAAAAGGAAAGTACCTCGGGCTCAAGGCCCTTGTGATTAAAAGCAGTCTCGAGATCAGTCGTGATCTCTTGAACTGAACGCACGCCATCACAACGCTTTAAAATTTCCCCAGCGCTTTGATTGAGTTGCACCATGCCTTCGGGGTACAACAGCACATGCTTTTGTTGCACTTCTTCCCATTGCAAGCGAAACAGCTTTTTAATTGCGGGAATTGTTGTGCTTGCTGGTTTCATGGTGGGATCAGACATGGCGCCCCGGGCGAATGACCAAGTTGGTCTCCATCGCATCGAGCATGGTCCACAATACATCTAGCTTGAACTGTAGAATATCCAGAGCGCGTTCTTGTAGGGGGCGAGTGTTGAAATACTGCAGCGTGATCGCAAGGCCGTGTTCAACGTCTCTGTTGGCTTGTTGCACCCGATTCTGGAAGTAGGTCAGGCCTGTTTGGTCGATCCATTTGTAATGGTCAGGCCAAGTTGCAAGGCGCTCTTTATGAATTTTAGGCGCAAACATTTCGGTGAGTGAAGAACAAATGGCTTCTTGCCAAGGGCGGGTGCGCGCAAAATTAGTGTAGGCATCCACCGCAAAGCGCACTCCCGGGAATACTCCTTTGAGTGAGGTGATCTCTTCGCGCTTTAAACCGGTTGCTTCACCTAATGTGATCCATGCTTCAATTCCGCCATCGGTGCCTTCCTGTCCGTCGTGATCGACAATACGTTTAATCCATTCACGGCGAATTTCACGGTCCTCGCAATTCGACATAATTGCGGCATCTTTGCGGGGAATGCTGATTTGATAATAGAAACGGTTTTGTACCCAGGAACGAACCTGCTCAGGCGAACATTGACCACTGTTTAGCATCACATTGAAAGGATGGTTAATGTGGTATCCCGCGCCTTTTTCGCGCAGGCGGGCTTCAAATTCTTCTTTGCTCCAAGCAAGATCACTCATAGTTCGATTTCCATTCCGTCATAGGCGACTTCAATCCCCGCTGCATTGAGTTGCGCGCGTTCTTCTGAATCTTCATCCAAAATGGGATTGGTATTGTTGATATGAATTAAAACTCTACGTTTATCCGGGAAACGCGCCAATTGTTCCATCATGCCGCCTGGGCCTGATTGGGGAAGGTGTCCCATCTGGCGGGCTAATTTATGGGCAATTCCTCTTCGCGCCATTTCATCGTCGGTCCAGCATGTACCATCAACGAGTAAACAATCCGCGGCTTGCCATGCGGCTTCCACTTTTTCGTCAATTTGAACAAGCCCTGGTGCATAGAACACTGTTTTGCCTGTGCGTTTGTCACGAATGCTCAAGCCTAGATTATCCCCCTCGTGCGGATCATCGCGGTGGCTGGAGTAGGGAGGGGCTTTTCCGCTGACAGGAATAGGGCTGAATTCTAAGTCTTCCGCACCAATCGGACTAAATACATCTTCAGGTCGGAAGCCTATAGGATGCCAGCGGGGTTCGCAGTAATGCGTAAGCAACTTGAGAAGGGGATTTGTGACGGATAGATCATCGTGCACGGGTTCAGTGCAATAGAGTTCTAGGATCTTGCCTTCACGCAGCATGAGTAAGCCGGTGGTGTGATCAATCTGGGCGTCCATCAGGACTACAGAAGAAATACCCGTGTCGCGAATGGCGCGTCCGGGTTGTAGGGCAGGGAAGTGCTTAATTTGGGTGAGAATATCCGGAGAGGCATTGAGCAACACCCAGCGAATGCCATCCTGTGAGACTGCAATAGAGGATTGGGTGCGTGCTTGTGCCCGGATGGTGCCTTTGCGCTGACCATCGCACATGGGGCAATTACAGTTCCACTGGGGAAACCCCCCTCCAGCGGCAGAACCTAGGACTCTAATTTTCATTTCTTTTTTGCTCTATCAAAAAAAACGCGGAAGCCCCTGAGGGCTCCCGCGTTCAGTACATGCTCCGGGATTAGCGGGTAGCGATGTACATGGTTACTTCGAAACCGAAACGCAGATCGGTTGCAGCAGGTGTAGTCCAGGCCATGTTATATCTCCTAATGATTTTACTAATAAAGTCCGAGGTTTGTTAAGAACACCGGTGTTTGTTGTGCATCGCTTGTCAGGTAAAAATTTATCCGTGAACTGCTTTGCTATGTACGAACTATCCTCTAATCATGTGCATGACCATAGGTAGGTTTCGCTCTATAGCGCCTAGTGATTTTCATTAGACCCAACATTCTGAACTCTAGGATCTAGGGCATCACAACAATGGCTGGAGTATCATCCTTGGCCATGACCCTGCGTTCCCAAATAAATGTGTTCATCGCCCTGCTCATGGGCCTGTTTCTTGCCGCTGTCATCGCGTTAGAGGTGGATGCTACACGCCGCAGTATTCGCGAGGAGATTGAGGCCTCTACCCGTATTACCTTACAGTTGTTGGGTACCGTGGTGGCGGATACGCAAGGACGAGGCGGAAACGTTTCGCCGCAACTGCTCACGAATTTTTTTCAGCACCTCGGGCGCGTGCGTGCCAACAGCATCAAACTGGAGGGTGCCGGCGGGCAAGTTTTTTATGTATCCCCCCAATCTCATTATAAAGAAGGCCGTTATGCGCCTGCGTGGTTTGTTGACTTGGTTACCCCTGTTGTCTTGCCTACCCAAATTCGAATTGCGGGGGGCCTGATCACTGTGACGCCTGATCCTTCACGATCGGTGGTCGATGCTTGGGATGATTTATCAAGCCTGCTACAGCTGGGTTTAGCCTTTTTAGCTTTGGTACTCGGCTTGGTATTTATTATGGCGGGCCGTTTGCTCTCCCCCTTGCAGATGATTGTTTCTGGGCTGCAACAAATGGAACGGGGTGAGTTTCATGCGCGCCTACCGGCTTTTAAAGTGACTGAACTCAATAGTTTGGCGGAGAGTTTTAATCGCATGGCACAAGCGGTAGAGGAGAGTTTTACGCTTCGTCGAGAATCTGCCCAACGCGCCGAAGAGCTTCGTGAGAATCGCGCCGTCACTGCCCTCATTCAACAACATGTTGAAGCCGAACGGCGGGCCTTGGCGCGCGAATTGCATGATGAGCTTGGACAAGGTGTGACGGCTGTTCGAACGATTGCTTCATCGATTGCCCAACGGGCACATGAACGCGCTCCTGATTTAGAGGTCAATGCTTTAGCGATCGTTCAGGTCGCTGGCGAGATGTACGATGCCATGCACAGTATGGTGCGCCAACTCAGGCCCATTGCACTGGACAATCTTGGCTTAGCGGATGCCTTACGTGAGTTGGCGGCTAGCAGCCGACTGCGTAAGCCTGAACTTTCAGTGGATCTGGAATTGGGTGCCCATTTAGACGGCTTCGATGAGCACACTAACATTACGGCTTATCGAATTATTCAGGAATCATTAACCAATGTGGCAAGGCATGCCGCAGCCGATACCGTGATTGTGCGTGTATCCCATCTTCATGAAAAAGCTTGCCTTCATATTGAAATCATCGATAACGGCTGTGGAATGGATCCACGGGCGATGAGCGATGAGAGAATGGGGGTAAGAGGGATGCGAGAGAGAGCAACAGGACTCGGTGGGCGATTTGAATTGCACTCTGCGCTGGGTGAGGGCGTCAGGATTGTTGTTGAATTACCCATTCATTCGGATCAGGGGGCATTGTGAGTGTGCCTCAGGAATCCATAAGGAGATCCTAACCATGACTTTACGCGTCATGCTTGTAGACGATCATGCGGTTGTGAGGATGGGGTTTCGCTTGCTGCTTGAAAGCGATAGGAGTGTTCAAGTGTGTGCAGAAGCAGACAGCGGTGAAACAGCCTTAAAACTCTATCCGGAAATCCAACCTGATGTTGTGATTATGGACATTTCGATGCCTGGGATGGGTGGGATTGAAGCCGTCACGCGTTTAGTGTCTAAAGACCCACAAGCAAAAATATTGGTGCTTTCCGCACACGAAGATACCGTTCATCCCAAACGCTTACTCAAGGCAGGTGCTTTGGGTTATTTGTCTAAGCGCACGGCAAGTGATGCGTTATTGAAAGCCCTTCACCAAGTTGCCGAAGGCAAAAATTACATTGACCCCGGTTTGGCACAGCAGCTTGCGGTTCAGCAATTTAGCGGCGAGCAAAACCCGGTGGAAGTATTGTCTGAGCGCGAGTTTGAAGTATTTATGCAGTTGGCACGCGGACAGTCTGTGAATAAGATTGCTGAAACTTTATTCTTGAGTCCTCGCACTGTGGGTACTCATCTCTACAACATTAAGCAAAAACTCGCAGCGGATAACGCTGCGGAGCTCACCTTAATTGCCATGCGTAATGGCCTGCTGTCTCCTTAATTCATGACGCTTGCTCTTCAAAGTATTGTTCATCGTTCGGGTCAATCTCGACTTCCTACTCGCCACGGCTTGTTTTCAGCTTATGCTTACCGCATTGAAGATCAGGCGTCTGAGCATTTGGCGTTAACGATGGGGGAGATCCTGAAAGGAGAGCCCCCCTTGGTGCGCATTCATTCAGAATGTTTAACGGGTGATGTGTTTGGCTCGCGGCGGTGTGATTGCGGGCCGCAGCTTGATTTGGCGATGAAAAAAATCGCAAAAGAGCAGCGCGGCCTTGTCATTTACTTGAGTGGACATGAAGGCCGCGGGATTGGTTTGTCGCATAAATTGCGCGCTTATCAACTGCAAGATACGGGTTTAGATACCTTAGACGCCAATACCGAATTGGGTTTTGCCGTGGATTTGCGTGATTACGGTCCGGCATTAGCCATTCTTGCCGATCTTGGCGTATTTCGTTTTCGCTTGATGACCAATAGTCCAGACAAAATGGATCGTCTTGCGCAAGACCCTTTTGAAATCGTGGAGCGCATTCCCTTATTGACGCCGGATGACGAAGAAAGTCGCCGTTATCGTGAGGCAAAGCGCGACCGTTTAGGCCACTACTTTTAGTAGAGCTTGAATATTTTGGTGGTTTCCCGCATTCTGCGCGGTGGCGGGCCTCCCCGCATTGCAGCGTAGGAACCTGGTCAGGTCCGGAAGGAAGCAGCCATAACTATTCCCTGTAAGTGCCGGGGTTCAGGCTCGCCACCTCATTAATCATCCGAATACTTTTTTTTCTTCATTACATCTAGCGGTGCTATTCAACATGCTTAAGCCCTTGAGTTCTAAAGTGCATGCTTTTTATTTTCTTTTCGCAGTCCTGAGTCTTGCCTCTGCGCCGCTCGCACAAGCTCGTGATGGAGTGGCTTTTGAATATGGCCATGGAAATCATACTGATATGGGGCGGGTGAGCTTCACCCGGGACTGGTCTGAACCTCTTTACGAAATGGGTTCTTTGTCCTTGGGCGGTTACTGGGATGCCTCTTTAGGATTTTGGAATCCGCACAGTGCAGATGGAAATAACCACCAGGTAGCAGACATAGGTCTTACCCCTGTTTTTCGTGTTACTCAAAAGGTACGTTCAACGCTTGCTCCCTATGCGGAGGCTGCAGTGGGTGCGCACTTATTGAGTACGCACTCCATCTACAACAAACGTAACATGAGCAGTAACTACCAGTTTGGGGATCATGTGGCTCTGGGTGTCAGTTTTGGAGATAAGCTTCAGTGGGATGTGGCAGCGCGTCTGCAGCATTTATCCAATGCGGGGATTATTAATCCAAATCCTGGCATTAACTTTTATCAAGTAAGGGTTGATTACCATTTCTGAAGCGCTGGCTCTGGCGCGCAAGTGGCGCCCCAAGCGATTTGAAGACCTGCTCGGACAAGAGCATGTGGTGCGAGCGCTCACCCATGCCTTATCAAGTGGCCGCCTACACCATGCTTATCTGTTCACGGGTACAAGAGGGGTAGGGAAGACGACTCTGGCCCGCATCCTCGCCAAATGTTTGAATTGCGAGCACGGTGTTACCGCTACTCCCTGCGGTGAATGCCAAGCGTGTCAGGATATTGATGCTGGCCGATTTAGTGATTTACTAGAAGTTGATGCGGCAACCAATACCCGTGTAGAAGAAATGCGCGAGTTACTCGATAACGCGCACTACCTTCCTGTCAGCGGTCGTTTTAAGGTGTACATCATCGATGAGGTGCATATGCTTTCGCGCAATGCCTTCAATGCGATGCTCAAAACCCTAGAAGAACCGCCTGCTCACATGAAGTTTATTTTGGCGACCACAGATCCACAAAAAGTGCCCGTGACAGTGCTTTCGCGTTGTTTGCAGTTTGGTTTGAAGCCGATGACGGTAGACCAACTGGTTTCTCGACTTCAGTTTATTTTGGATGCGGAGCAAGTCAATTCAGAGGCACAGGCACTGCGCCTTATTGCCAAGGCCGCCCGAGGCAGCGTACGCGATAGCTTGAGTGTATTAGATCAAGCCATTGCCTTCGGTGGCGGTGCAGTGAACGCGCAAGGAGTCGCTGAACTTCTGGGCGTGGTTTCGGATGAGGCTGTCATTGCGCTTGCTCAGGCTTTAGCAGATCAGGATGGGCCACGATTGGTGCAAGGCGTTGAAGGGCTGATGAATGCCGGGCAGTCGGCAGATATGGTGCTGCAAGACTTTGCCGCGCTGATGCAAAAGCTTGCATTCATTCAATTGGCTGCGCCGGCCAATCCAGAGCGAGAGTATGCTGCTGAACTCTTGCAACTCACTCAGGCGATGAGCATTGCTCATGTGCAATTGTGTTATCAAATTGCCTTGGGTGGCCGGCGTGATCTGACTCAAGCACCCGATGAGTTAGCGGGCTTGACCATGAGCTTCTTGCGCATGCTGGCTTTTATATCTGAGCAGGATAAATCGTCATCGCGCGCACCTAAAAATTCTTCCCCCCATTCAGGCACGCCGGTTAAGTCTTTACAGCCAGCGAATCCCACCAAGGTTTCTACTCCTGTCGTTTCTGTGCCTCAAATCGTAGAGCGAAGTCAGGCTTCCCATCCGATGCCCAACGCTTCCGATGACTGGGTGAAGCTGGTCGATACTTTGCCCTCTGGCGGGGCGCCCGTTGAGCTGGCGCGCCATTGTGTTTGGCAAGGTAGAACTGGACAGAAGCTGCATTTAAGTTTGCCGCAAGCGAATAAAGTCTTGCTCGCCATGACAGATAGATTGCTTGCTTTGCTTGTTTCTTTATTAGGCCCTCTTCAACTGGATATTCAACTCGATCATGACTCTGCTGATCGCGTGGCGGAGCAATCTGTGGCAGCGCGTGATCAAGCGGCATCCAAGGCACGTTTAAGTGAAGCTGAACTTGCAATAGAAAATGATCCAGTTGTTCAAGCGTTGCTTGCGGCGGGGGGCAGGATAGTGCCAGGTTCGATTAAACCTGTTAAACAGCATTGATTCTCATGACTGTAATCGGCTTAAATTAAACTAGATAAAAATTTTAGGAGTGCATGAGAAATGATGAAAGGTGGATTAGGCGGCCTGATGAAACAGGCCCAGCAGATGCAAGAGAATATGAAAAAAGCACAGGATCAGCTCGCTAGCGTAGAAGTGACGGGTGAGTCTGGTGCTGGGATTGTTAAGGTCACCCTGACCTGTAATCATCAAGTGCGCAGAGTAGAGTTAGCGCCGGCTGCGATGGAGGATAGAGAAATGCTGGAAGATCTTCTGGTTGCCGCATTGAACGATGCAGGTCGACAAGTTGAAGCGACATCAAAAGAAAAAATGTCTGGGTTCACGGCAGGCCTGAATCTACCCGCCGGTTTTAAACTGCCCTTCTAAGGGTAGGCCTTAAAGCGTGCGGACCCCATCCGGCCTTGAGGCGCTGATTGAGGCGCTACGCTGCCTTCCGGGTGTGGGGCCCAAGTCATCCCAGCGCATGGCCTTTTATTTGCTCCAGCGGGATCGCAAAGGGGCCCAGCGTTTAGCCGAAACCCTCGCACATGCGCTCGATACCATCAGGCATTGCTCGGGTTGCAATACCTTCACTGAACGTGAAGTCTGCGAGCTTTGCGCTTCATCGAATCGCGATTCCTCTGTTTTGTGTGTGGTTGAGACCCCTGCCGATCAGTTAATGATTGAACAAACGCACGCTTACCAAGGCCGCTATTACATTTTGATGGGACGCTTGTCTCCCCTTGATGGAGTGGGGCCAGAGCAACTTGCTTTAGATCGTTTCATTCGTCGTGCTTTAGATGGGGTGGTGCAAGAGGTGATCTTGGCGACAAACTTCACCATTGAGGGCGAGGCAACGGCGCATTACCTCAGTCAGTTGTTGAGGCCCCGTGGCATTCAGGTTTCGCGCATCGCCCGTGGTTTGCCCGTTGGCGGGGAATTGGAATATACCGATGCAGGTACTGTAGCCCAAGCCTTGATTGAGCGGCGTGTTGTGACTGAATAGCCCTTTTTATCAAGCGGCTAAGCGTTCTTCAATAAGTCTGGATGTATTGTGAAAAGGCAGGTTTTGTTCCATTCGCTCCTTTTTGATCTCAATGAGAGGATCTTTAAGTGCGAATAAGTTTGCGTTTGTTGCAATAGCCCGCGATAATTGAAAGCTCGGCGGGGTGTAGCGCAGCCCGGTAGCGCGCCTGCTTTGGGAGCAGGATGTCGGAGGTTCGAATCCTCTCACCCCGACCACCGTCAACTGGATCTCCTTGAGAGACATGATTGAAAGCAACTCATAAAGATCCTCCCTCTTTCTCTGCCCATAGCTCAGCTGGATAGAGCAACGGCCTTCTAAGCCGTAGGTCGCAGGTTCGACTCCTGCTGGGCAGGCCAATCCTTTAGGGTATGTTCAGAGAGCAGGGTATCAGTGAAAGATTTTAAAAAAACTATTTGATTAAGAATCCAGTGTTCTACAAACAGATAAGCCCACTTTCGTGGGCTTATCTGTTTGTAGAAGTAGGAATTGGGTCAGAACTTGTAGCCTATACCAACTATACCTTCGTAAGCACTGGAACTTGGGGTGTAACCTGTATATTTAGTATTGTTAGCGGTCAAAGAGATAGATGAAGGGGCAGAGTAACTATAGTAATTTGCTTCAGCAAACCCATACCACCACTTATTAAAAATTGCTTTGTAACCTAATCCCACTAAATAACCACTCACACTTGAGTTCGTAAAGGTTACACCATAGGTGCTTGAAGAAGATGTGGTATCTGTAAGCTTAAGTTTTTGACTTGAATACCCCAGCTTTGCATAAACCGCTGCGTCTTTGCCTAGCAGCATTGTGGGTTGAACGAAAATATCATAGCGATTAGAAACTTTAACTTGACCTCCACCGTTCCCATTTGAAAGGGATACATTCTCTGCTTTGGGGTTATTCAATGAAAAGTCTGCACCAACCCCGATAAGCCAATCATTACCCGCTGAGAAGTTATATCCCAAAGCTATTAAGCTTGAAAAATCGCTGGAGGATCCGCAATTAAAGATGACGAGCCACTTCCACTGGTGTAGGAATAGTTCAGGGTTGATGAATCAATATTATTATTTTAATAGCCAATGCCAACTTGGGCAAAGAGACCTTCAAAATCACTTGCAGCCATTGCTGAAGTGATCAATAGGGTTGCCGCTGCAGCAGCTAATATTTGTTTTTTCATTGTGAGTCTCAGGTTTGATGTGGGTGGATTAAAATAACTGTACAGCTTGTGTAGAATACAAAAAAATTATCTAATATCGTTAGACTAAATGTCAAACAAGGCCAATATGAAAAAAGTTTCATCCTTTTTTTTAATTACTTTTTTTTCTGTATTGGGGCTGACTTCTTGCGGTGGGGGTGGGAGTTCTTCTAGCTCTTCAAGTTCCAGTCTTTCTGGAACCGCCTCGGTTGGGGCGCCGATGGCAAACGCGACGATTACATTGACTGATGTGACGGGTGCCACGCAGACAACGACTGCAGATTCTTCAGGTGCGTATTCATTTAGTAATATCTCATCGCTTAAAACCCCAATTTTGGTCTCGGCAACTGGATATGTTGGTGGCACCCAACAGACTTTGACTGGGATCGTGACGTCAGTGAACTCTGGATCAACCACTGTTGGCAATGTCACCCCATTAACGGATGCTATTGTTTATCAGGCGGCAGGTAAAAGTCCTGGCACTTTGCTATCCAGTCCAACTTCAATGTCGAGTATTTCTAGCAGTGCAGTTGCAACTTCGGCTGCAAATGTGGCCACAGCTGTTGCAAATGTTTTAAATGGAGTTACTTCAGGCTCCGCTTCGGGTTACAACCCAAATAGCACTGCATTCGTTGCAAATGGTGTATCGGCCTACGACAAAGTATATGACTTGCTTAAAACCTATGTTTCACCAACATCTGGATCAAGTGGATACGTCATCAATATTGCTGACAAATCAGGGACATTGGGAACAACCTCAATTCAATCGGGGCAAACAGTTACTGCTTTATCCACTATTCCATCATCAATTAGCGCGCTCTCAATTTCTACTTTAGAGTCAGAACTCACATATCTAAATACTTTGATAAGTACCGTTTCAGGACTCAATAGCGCGGCATTTAATGCCTTCTTAAGTGACAGCTTCCTGAATAGCGGAGCAAGCAAGTCTCAAACTCTTCCGTTATTACAAAGTTCGTCTTCAAGCTTTTATTTGTATGGTGCTAAATTTTCAAATCCCGTCATTAATGGTTGTTATTCAAATAAAACTTGTAACGCCTCTTTTCTGGTTACTTTAAGTAATGGCACTGCAACGCAATTAAATGGTGTATTTATTTACTCTGGAACAAATTCAAATATTCCTTGGCAGTTATATGGTGATCAACAGGGAAATTTAAGACCTGACTTTGTGAGTAACTATGCCTCGCTTTCAAATTCAACGAGTACGATCACTTACGGATTTGATTTTCAAATAGAGGGAAACACTGACATCGTGTTACCCGCCAACAACCCCTACAACAGCGCAATTGTTACCTTTCAAGATGCTAGCGGGAATGTTGACTACACGATCAGATTTGTACAGAAAACCAGTGTGGGTGGTATCTGCTCGCCAAGTAACTCCAATTATGCTGGGTTGCCTATTACCGATATTACGAATCCTTCAAGCACAACAGCTGATTTAACATCATCCAATGCCTGCTCATCGTCTTTTACCTACACGAGTAACAATTCCACTTTAAATACTGTAAATACAAACATTGCCAAAGGTGGCTATCAGTTAGTAGTTAAAGCCTATACCAGCAGTGATTGGTCAGGAACCCCGGTGACTAATTCATACAATCTCACTACACCGCTTCTTACATCAAATATTGTGAATAGCTCTATGTTTCCTCAAGTTTCCAGTGTAACGGGTTCAAGTGGCCCTGAAATCGCAATATCAAATGCAAGTGATTACATTCTAATTGGTTCAGTTTGTATGTCTACCCAGTCCTATTGCGATATTACAAATCAACCTTCTTATACATCTGTATATAGCCCTACAGTCAGCAATATTGCGTTGCTTAGCAAATACTCCCCGCTATCTTCTTGGCCATCGGGTTCAACAGTTCAAAGTTATTATGTTCATGCACGGGACAAATATGGGAATGATTTAAGGGTTAGTAATTAACTCTGAGCCATCGCCTGATGTTTTTACCCTAAGCACAATCAAGAACTTCTTTTGCACTAACGGTAGGCGAAGGATTTGCTCATGCATTCTTCCGCAGTTCCCGTAAGCCTAGTCGTCTTATAATGGGGCATCCATTAAATCTTGAATGCAAGTGTGGTATTCAATCGTAAACCATTCCTTAAACATCGAAAATGTGCGCTTTTTTGGCCATAATGACTCATCTAAGTACCATCCTTGCAGCTCTTGCTCAAAAATTGTGCTGTAAATTTGCTTGAGGATATCTTCAAGATGATCGTCATCGTAAATTTCTTCTACTAGATAAACCGTTTGTTCCCCATCAATGTTTGGAGAAATTTCATCGGTATCGGGTAATGACCTTGCCCAATCTATATAAGGTTGTGCGGGGCGAAAAATCAATGCGGTTCGATTTAGCACGTTGAGTCCAGTTAGCGTGATCAATGCGTAATGTAGGGAATTCCCTTCACAAGTTCAAGGGGTTCGTCATCCAATGTTTTGGGTAAGACTAAGCGCTCTTTCTGGCACTATCATATATTGTGTAAACTAGCGATTAGTCACCCTCTATTCCTTCTCATGGAGTAACGGACCATACCGTGAATCACTCCTTACTTTCTCCTTCCCAAGATATTTGGGCTGATTGGCTTTTGCATCGTCGTTTCGCCGACAACCCTCCTTATGCTGAGCGCGTTAGGTTTGTGGTTCAAGGGTATATAGACCGTGTTTTAGATCATGCGCGTCTGGCTCCTGATGCCCACTTACTCGATGTGGGGGCGGGGGAGGGTACGCTAGGTTTTAGGGCGATTGAGCGTTTTGGATCTCATTTGCATGTGACGATGACGGATATTTCCACAGCAATGCTGGGGTATGCTCAAGCCCAAGCGGATGAAAAAGGCTTGTCTAGCCAGTGCAGCTTTGTTGAATCCTCTGCAGATGCCTTGAGCGAAATTGCTGATGCAAGTATGGATGTCGTTACTTCCCGCTCGGTATTGGCTTATGTGCCAGATAAACGGGCAGCATTGAGGGCTATTCATCGCGTGTTAAAGCCGGGTGGGCGTATATCGATCGCTGAGCCTATATTCCAAGATGAAGCCTTTGATACGGTGATCTTGAAGAACCGGGTGGATGCTCAAGTTTCCGGTTCTAATGAGGGTTTGGGCACCGATCTGGGGCTTGCTCTTTTGCATCGCTGGAAGGCTTGTCAGTTTCCGGATACACCCGAAAAAATCGCAAACAGTCCTATTGCCAATTACTCAGAGCGTGACCTCATGCGCATAGCCGTGGGTGAGGGGTTTACTGAGATCCATCTGGAACTCCATATTGATGTATTGCCCTCTATCATTCAGTCGTGGGAGGTGTTTATCGGTGCCTCTCCGCATCCTTGGGCGCCTTCCCTCAAGACAATAATGGAAGAGCAATTTACCAAAGAGGAAAGCGAATACTTCGAGGCAATGGTGAGGCCCAGTATCGAGGCCGGACATCCTGTTTCAATCGACCGAATGGCCTATTTGAGCGCGACAAAGCCTTAATAGTATTGCCGTGATGCGCGCTTAGGCTGTGCTTACTTGTGAATGGAGTTTAGCGTTGGTGACGTGATCGAGGTCGGGGCGATGCCAAGGGTCTACGTGCACCATGAGATCTAGTACCCTGTGACGGAGAAGTACGCGCTTACGTGCCTCTACCGCAATATCGTGTCCCTGTTCTACAGTGATGCTGGCATCGACCTCAATATGCGCATCAACAATGATCATATCTCCCATCTTGCGGGTACGAAGTTCGTGTGAGCCTTTCACACCTGGGGTTTCCATCAGGGTTTGGCGAATGGCCTCGACTTCACTGTCATCTGCTGAACGGTCAACAAGATCATTCATCGCGTCCCATGCAAAGCCCCAACCCATTTTGCAGATCATGACGCCTACTATGATGGCCGCGATGGGGTCCATGATGGGATAGCCCGCTAGGTTGCCGGCAATCCCAATCCCAACCACCAATGATGAAGCCGCATCCGAGCGCGCATGCCAGGCGTTGGCAACCAGCATGCTGGATTTGATGCGTTTGGCCACAGCAATCATATAGCGAAATAGAGATTCCTTAGCCACAAGCGCTAAACCTGCCACCCAGATAGCTTCAATATGCACGGTTTGAATGGTTTCGGGGTGTTCTAATTTACCAATGGCAGAAATTAAAATTCCTACACCAACCCCAAGAAGCAATACTCCCAACACTAATGAGGCTGCGTTTTCATAGCGCTGATGACCGTATGGGTGATCTTCATCGGCATCTTTTTGGCTATGGTGGCTGGCGAGTAAGACCACAAAATCTGCAATGAGATCGGATAGGGAGTGAATACCATCTGCGATTAAACTTTGAGAATGGGCAAATAGACCAACGGAAACCTGGCTTAAGGAGAGAATGATATTGACCCACACGCTGACCCAGGTGCTGCGGCTCGCAGTTGCAGCGCGAGCCGCGTTGGCGCTAGGACTAAGATCTTCGTCTTCTATCAGTTCTTGATGATCCACGCATTGAGTTCCTTAGGATTCGAGGGGCAAGTATAACTGAGCCAACATCATTGATTGAATCGAAAGTCTTCCTATTTAAGTGTGATGAGAGAAGCTAAACATGCTAAGTAATTTGTAACAAAGTGTTTCTGTAATATTTATGAAATCTATAAATCTATTTATTATCATTGGGTTGCAGCGGTTTATTTGGGCTTTGTATTGCCGTAAGCGGTCTAATCGATTTCCGTTGTTTAAAAAAATTCCCCTGTTAAAAAAAAGGGACTAGTATTGTTTCCAGTCGAAGCACCGCAGTGTTTTGCACCGAATAATCGGTGGT
Organism: uncultured Ferrovum sp.; assembly: GCA_903905585.1. Taxonomy (GTDB): domain Bacteria; phylum Pseudomonadota; class Gammaproteobacteria; order Burkholderiales; family Ferrovaceae; genus CAIVHB01. Next base: position 74,887 of record CAIVHB010000007.1, read on the forward strand.
TTTTCTCTTAATAACTCTTACCTTTAATTTGAATGAAAGGAGGTGTCTGAATACAGTTTGGCTCTGCGGTAAAGCCCTGTGTTCCCAAACTATTTTGTGTTTTTCTAAGGAGAATAAAAAAATGAAGAGTCATGACTTTGAAGGGTTTGCTTGCATCGGGATTGAAGGACAATTGTTCTGGCTGAAGTTGGAAGAACAAGAAGCCTGTGAACAGATTTTCGGTGATCACTACGATGAGGCTGCGGCGAAAGTCAAAGCGCAATTTAAGGATGCCCTTAAAAATGCTTTGGTGACTTCGGCGCTTGAAATGACCCCGCTTGGCGACTTGATTGAACTTTACCTAGAAAAACTCAATTCAGATGACATCGATGAATTGAATTCCTTGGCCTCGCTCGATGAAGAAATCGAGGCCAGCATGCCCGCCTTGACTGAATTAGCTAAGGAAACCCAAGTGGCAGACCATATGGTCCAAGAGATTATCAAGCAAGCTAATCAAATGGGATTTGCAGTATCACTCGTACTCCCTGATACGGGCTCGTTGATTCAAGAAGTTAAGGAGGCGCATGAGCGCTATCGCGAATTTATGAGCAAAGAGTCACTGTCTGCTAAGACACTAGCAGAATTGCATTTGTAAATTTGAGGGATGCGTTTGAACAAAAAGGCCGAGAAAAATTTCTCGGCTTTTTTGTGTACGCAAGATTTGCGATACCACCCATTTTTAGATTAAGTTGGTAATATCTTGAGCAGATAACAGTTTTCACCTGATTCCGGTGAATACCCCTCATAGCCTATGTTTTTATGAAACTTTTTCTGAGTCTTTTATCCATGGAAAACGAAACTCTCGAACACATTGAACACGCAGAGCATGCGGAACACGCAGCCCATAGCGGTAATAGTTTCAATACCATTGTCTCTGCAACCATTGCAGTTCTTGCTGTTGTGGCGGCCGGCGTGGGAAGTCTTGAAACGCTAGAAACAGCAGGTGCAATTTCTGCCAAAAACTCTGCCGTGTTGTTGCAAGCCAAGGCGAGTGATCAGTGGGCTTTCTTTCAAGCTAAAAGCATGAAGAAAAATATGTATGAATTGGCTGCAGTGGCTACCCCATCAAAGAAAGAAGAATACGAAGAAAAAGCCAAGCGATATGCCGAAGAGTCTCAGGATATTTCTAAAGAGGCAAAGCGGCTAGAGCATGAGTCTGAGGAGGCATTCCATGAAGGGGATCACCATGAGCACCGCCACCACATTCTTACCTTTGGTGTGACCTTGTTGCATGTCTCTATCGCGATCGCGACTATTTCTATTATCTCGAAAGGTGCGCGCTGGCCATGGTTTGCAGCACTTGCTCTTGCTGGAACGGGCCTTGTCATCAGTGCGGGTGCTTACCTTTAAATTGAGCGCTGCCTATTCGCTTTTTAGATATTGCGCAGCGAGATTTAAGGCCAGGGATGCAACCACTTAGGTGTTTTGAATCGAACAATGGCGGTGTAAAGCCAGAGGTAGAGAAGGGTGAAGAGCAAGGCGCTGAGCATGAGTATCCAGGTTGTTTGCCACCACAGCACTGCTGGAACCACAGATAGGCTTGAAAGCATCCATAGATAGGGGGATGTGAGCGCATTAGCAGACAATCCTGAGGGATCATTCTTGAGCACTCGATCAACTAAGATGCGTCTATAGATCAATGAATGAAAATGAGTACCATCAGGATGCATGGGATTTTTACCCTGATGAATCCATCTGCGGTAGATGGAAAATAATGTTTCGATAACAGGATAAAGGTTGATCAGCAGGGCATACCAAGGCGATACCTCTTTATGATTTGCGACAATTAATAAGCTTAGAACCGCTGTCCAAAAACCAATAAGATACGCACCACCATCCCCAAGGAAAATTAAGCCGCGGGGATAGTTCAATATAAAAAAGCCTAAGATAGCCGCTACCATCGTAAAACTTAGGAAGGCGATCGATCTATCGTTGAGTGTCACCGCTAGGTATCCCAGAGCGAGAAGCGCAATCATCCCTACCATGCTCGATAAGCCGTTAAAACCGTCAATGATATTAAAGGCGTTTGATAATCCCGTGATGGCAATCATGGTGACAATCAATGAAATTTCGAGAACGTCAAAATAAGGATCAAGGAATGGAATATCCAAACGAGTGATCCTTGCGCCTATTAACCAAAATGCCAATACCGCTCCGAGTGTCATGATCAAAAAACGCTTGCCGAGCCCTGCCTTCTTAGTCAGGTCCTCGGTTAAGCCGATGGCAAATGGCAATAAGGAAGATAAAAGGAGGAGTTCTTCAAGATTGGGTTGGGGAAGCTGCCAAGATTTCACAATGACTGCGCAAGTGATACCTAAAGCAATTCCAATTCCACCAATACGGGAAACTGAAGAAGTATGAAATTTTTGAGGCCCCGAAAAATCTGAGTCGCCTGTCAATTTAATGTGTGTCTCTTGAGAGCGAATGATTAGAGAGCAAACAAAAAAAGAAATGAAGAAAGCAATGATTGAACCTAACATTTTTAGATAGTACTACAAATGTTTGTGGATTGACCTCTCATGGCCGGTGGTGCATTTTGCCGGGTATGACCGCCACGTAAACCTCTCGGATGAGAAGGCTTAAGCAGATAATCATGGCAATCATGGAGGCAATGAACATCCCGGCTAACCAGCGGGCCGTATCGACTTGAGTGAGCGCACCGATAAACCCGGTTGCAACAACCAAACAGATAAACAGTGCACCTAAAACGGCAAAGAAAATGGAGAGATAAATTAAACGCAGGCGATGTTGAAGTGCGGACATTTCACTCTCGTCCTCAGCCCGTTGACGCATCTGGTGTCGAGTCAATACTTTCGGGGGAAATACGCTAGAGGGAGCCCTATTAAGATCTGTATCTTGACGCTCTAAAAGATCTTCCTCTTGATCGTTCAGTTCTTCCATACGCAATTGAAGCACGCGGCTACGATCGATGATACGCCCAAGGCGTGTCATGAGCACATTCAGAATATGTGCCACACCGGTGAGTAAGAACACGGGAGCGACTGCCAGCTGAATCGCATGGCTAATGGTGAGAAGATGTGTTTCCATTCCGCAAATTCTAGAGCAAATTGCCCCTAGAACCTAGTCGCATTCAGACAATCTTTTGATTCGCTAATCCACCTTCATGGGCAAGATCACCATAAACATCCCTTGCAGATGCAGAATACGCTGCATAGCAAGCGCCGTCTGGTTGTGCAGGATACGGGTCATCCAGTTGTCATGCACGAAAATCAACTTGCTGGCGAAGAAGATGCAATTCGGGAATTCTTCTCGGGCCTTGTTCGCTAATTCAGTCAGCTCAGCGACACGATCAATACCATAGGCTTCCATGGACTTTGCTGCAATGTCATGGCGGTGGCAGAAATTAACGTAGTACTCACAAGATTCGTGCACCTCTTTTTGCAGTTGTTCTAGCGCACCTTCGCCCCCATAACTATGGGTATCAACCGCGCCCACACTTAAGAATACGAAATTACGGAAGTGATCCGGGAACAAGCGTTGTACCCAAAGAATGGTGTGCATGCCTGCACCGCGACTGCGACTGATCATGAACACAGCAGTGGGGGCATCCGGGTCGATGATGGGAGGATTCTCGACGGGCTTTAAAGCTTGGCCGGCTAGCATTTCATCCACTTTTTTCATTTGCAACGCAGTAGATTTGTAGTGCTCACGGATGAGCAGGCAGAGAATAACCACTGAGCTTGTGATGACGGTCGTCACCCAGCCGCCTTCATAAAATTTTTCGACGAGGGTGACGATCAGAATCGAACCCGTGACGATAAAACCTACTAGCGACAAGGCTAAACGTGACCACCAATGACTGTTTTCAGTGCGATGACGCCACCAATAAATACAGAGCCCAAGTAAAGACATGGTGAAGGTGAGGAATACGTTAATACTGTAAAGCACCGCGAGGAGATCAACGTTACCGTGACTCCACATCAAAATACCTATCGCTGTGATGCCCATGAGTACGATGCCGTGCTTGGTCACCAAACGGCTGGAAAGCTGCCCAAATTGCGTGGGAACCCAGCGATCTTCTGCCATGTTAGCCAGTACTGCCGGACCGCCCAAAAGTCCTGTGTTGGCGGCCACATAAAGCAATGCACCCTCAAGGACTAAGGTCACTGTTAAAAATATTGAGCCCATCCCTGCGGGGAGATTGAGCGAGTCGATGACAGAGCGGAACACCACTGCATTCAAGGTCTCGCCTGTCTTGGAGGGGACTGCACTCCAAAGCAAGTACAGCAAAATAATGCCTGCTGCTGTGAAGGCAAGAGATAGAGCCATGTAGAACATGGTCCATTTGCCTGTTTTGACGCGGGGTTCTGCAAGGGCATTAATATTGTTAGAGACTGCCTCAATACCGGTATAGGTTCCGCCGCCCAGTGAGTAGGCGCGCAAAAAGAGGGAGGCGACAAAGACCCAGCCCATTTCTCCGGCAAGCGATGAGGTTTCTTGAATAGTGTCGTTCCATAACACGCCTACGTGATCTACTTTGCTGCCCACTCCGTAAATAATGAGAAAAACGTGGGTGATGACAAAGCCTAAAAATATAGGAGTCAGAATTTTGATGGATTCTTTAATGCCGCGCAGATTCAGCAGAACGAGCAGGATGGTCAGCCCGATCTCCGTGGTGAGCTTAGATCCCTGCCAGCCTGGCGGAAGAGAACTAAAAACTGCATCGACACCGCTTGCAACTGAAATCGCGATGGTCAGAACATAGTCAACAATCAGAGCGGCACCACTGACTAACCCGGAGTAAGGACCCAGCAGGGCGGTTGCGACTTTGTATCCACCGCCTCCCGTGGGGAAGAGCTCGATGACTTGGTTATAAGCCAGAGAGATGAGGAAAACGGTAAAAGCTGTGGCAATGGCCAAGTAAAGGCTAAGGTGAACGTGCGTACCGAGCGCCTTAAAAGCTTCTTCAGGACCATACGCTGAGGAGGATAAGCCATCTGCACCCAGACCAACCCAGGCAAAGAATGCAATCAGAGTAATGTGTCCGCGTGTTTCCGGTGAAAGCGGATCACGCGGTGGGCCAAACAATACCCCTGTAATTCGTTGCACAATTCCTAGACGATGTGGTGACGATGAGGACATGCAGAACCTGTTGCGCTATTGCGGTGCAGCAATGATACACCCGTCAGTGTCTAATTATTAATTACTTGATGCGTTAAGCGCTTAAATCGCTTATTGGTTCATTGCATTGAGACATTGAGCCCAACCTTGATTGTCATCAGTAGACTAAGTTTGAAATGGGATTGGGCTGAGTTTGTGGAGGTACATGAAGCTTGGATGGGATCTTTAATTCTTATTTTTTCCCAATATGTGCGCCAGACCGGTGGTACCCGTAAATTCAAAATCGGTTCGTAGTTCAAGTTGGGTGAGGGTGGCGTGCCCCAGTAAATGATATTTCACTGACTCATTAGGATGGAACAATAGATCTTTGGCGAGCTGTGTTAAGCCGTCTTTTTGGATCTTGAGATGTAATTCCATCAGTGCATTGCCATGCGCGGGTAAATCTACAGGCTGCAAACTATGGCCTTCCGCGAAGGGAGTGCCGCTTACATCGCATTTCATGTCAATGCTTTTGATGGGAAGGCTGATGCTATTTGGGTTGCTTAGGCGCAGGATCACCGTGAATTCAGGTTTGTTGATATCCATGCTGTCAAAACGTAAACCTGCAAATTCAACCTTAGGTTTTTCTACAACACTGGGTAAGGTAGAACAAGCTGAGATAAAAATAAGGAGTGCCAGCCAGACAAAACGATGCATGGACCTCATTTTTGCCCGCCCCGTTGTTTCATTGCCCTATCGTAGTCAATCATGGCTCGCAGTTCTTTCAGCCTGGCCTCCGTGGCGGATTGAGCGTAAAAGTCACCATCCCCGCTTTTTATGGCGATCTGTAATTGATCTACGGCTGCGATGATATTGCCACGATTGATGTAAGCCTCTGCTTGCGCACGGTGTTGTAAGAGTTGCTTATTTAACATGGCATAAGCGCGGGCTTGGAGCTCATACAGACGATCATCGTTACGCATGTATTTAAGGCGATCTGATAGAAAATCAAGAGCGATTTGCGCTTGATCTGCTTCTAATAGAACCTCTGCGTAGCCATATTGCAGACCTTTACTGTTTGGAGCGTGAACCATCGCTTGACGATAGGCGCGAATAGATTCTTTTAAATTCCCTTCGTCATGGGCGAGTTGAGCATTTAATTGTTCTACCCAGGAATGAGCAGGAAGTCGGGGTTGCAGGCGAGCGAGTAGCTGATGCGCTTCCGCAAAGCGGCGGGCACGAATTAAAGATAAAGTTTGTCCATAAAGCTGTGCCAAGTTATTGGGGTCCCCGCCTTCTGCAAGCACATTTTCAAACCAAGTCACAGAATCGCGCGGCGTGGGGAGCGTTGCGCGTAAACGGGCCCGCATGAATTGAAAATCTAAACTATCGGGAAGCGGACTAAAAGGAACATCCTTCAAACGATTTTGAATGTCTGCAATACGTTCATAGGTAACAGGGTGGGTGCGCAAATAGGAAGGTGCATTGGTCTCATAGAAGCGCGTATATTTCTGCAGGCGCTCGAAGAAAGAAGCCATTCCGCGCGCATCATAGCCGCTCTTCACCAAGGTCTGCATGCCGATGCGGTCAGCCTCACGCTCATTTTCCCGCGTAAAATTCAGTTGTGATTGGATCATGCCGCCTTGAACTCCCATGATGGCTCCACCCGCGACCTGAGGGTTGTTACGTGCAGCAAGAATGGCTGCTGCAAGAGCTGCCAGCATGGGCAAGGTATTTTGGGACTGCGCAGCCATCATTCTTGCCACATGATGTTGGGTAACGTGGGCAATCTCGTGGGAGAGCACTGAGGCCAATTCAGATTCATTTTCCGCGGCGATCAAAAGGCCCGTATGCACCCCAATAAAGCCACCGGGAAGTGCAAACGCATTCAAAGTGCTATCACGTACTACGAAAAATTCGAAGGTTTGTTCGCCACCTCCGGCATTACTCACCAAACGACTACCCAGTGCATTCAGGTATCCAACTGTAAAGGGATCGAGGAGATAGTCGGGGTCGCTGCGAATTTCAAGCATAACCTGACGGCCCAAAGCCTGTTCTTGCTGAGGGGAGAGTGATGCCGAGCTGATGTCTCCTAGCTCGGGCAGATCTTCTGCGGGGCGAGCTGGAAAGGTAAGTGTAAGTAAAAGTAGGGCACTAAGCAGTTTCTTCATGGCTCTATCATACAATGGCAGTTTGACTCTTCGGTGTAACAAGTCTTGACGAACGAACTCACACATTTTGATCACGCAGGCCAAGCCCACATGGTGGACGTTGGCGCAAAACAAGAAACCCATCGCATTGCGCGCGCGGAAGGGTGGATTTGGATGGAATCCGCTACGGCTGATTTGATTCTCTCTGGTTCGGCTAAAAAGGGGGATGTACTGGGTATTGCTCGCATTGCTGCAATACAGGCCTCTAAGCGGACTTCAGATCTGATCCCTTTATGTCATCCGCTGCCTTTGAGCCGCGTGGCGGTGGTATTTGATTGGAAAGAAGAGGGCGAAGATCTTGATCTGAGTGCTTCAGGCAAGAAGGCACTGCGCTGCGAGGTGCAGGCCGAGACCGTGGGGCGTACTGGGGTAGAGATCGAGGCGCTCATGGCGGTTCAGGTGGGTTTGCTCACGGTCTACGATATGTGTAAAGCGGTAGACCGCGGGATGCACATTGAGGGCGTGCGCGTGCTTGAAAAAATGGGAGGCCGCAGTGGACACTGGCAAGCCAAATGAAATTGCCGCGAGCCTTGATGCGGAATCATCCATCAAAAAGGTGCAGGTCTTGCCAGATCTAGAGATCAATAAGGAGCTGGATACGCGCGGTTTAACGTGCCCGCTGCCGATTCTGCGCACGAAGAAAGGGCTCACCGATATGCTGAGTGGGCAAATCTTGAAAGTGATGGCAACCGATCCGGGCGCCGTGCGGGACTTTGAAGCTTTTGCGCGGCAAACAGGCAATACCCTAGTGCATGCCGATACGGCGGGGCCTGAATTTATTTTTTATTTGAAGAAAAGATAAACGTTGGGCGACACATTCTTTAACGCGAGGCAGTTTTAAGTGCATCACACTTGAGTGAATGCATGAGGTCAGAAACTAATTTGCTGGCTTGAGCGCTTCGCGCACCTGGTTGATATTCATGACATAGCGCAGCGTTCCTAGTAGACATAACACGCCGGCGCACAGCAGCACGATGGGCGCAGTCCAAATTTCGGATAGGTGCCCTAGTATCAAGCTTCCAATTGGCGCAATACCCAAAAACGAGATCGTGTAGAGGCTCATCACGCGACCGCGCTTATCGTCATCTACGCTATGTTGAACGAGCGTATTGGTGCTAGCAGCAGTAGAGATAATGCCTGCTCCAACACCTACCATCATCAGCATAGAAAAAGGCAGTGACTGAGATTGAGAAAAAAGCGCAAGACAGAGTCCCGCCAAAAGGCTGCCGGCAGCAATGATGCTGGGTAATATCGAGATACCTCGACGGGTAGCGAGGAAAAGGGTGGCGCTCACGGCACCAAAGCCTGCCGCCCCAATCAGTAAACCGAGAACGCGTGCATCCCCTGCAAATACTTGACCTGCAAAGATCGGCATCAATTGCACATAGGGTGCAACCAATAAACTCAAGATGACCAACTGCGCCAGCAGGCGACCGATCACCGGATGATGAAAAGCGTAGCGCACGCCCTCGCTCAGTTCAGCCAGGAGATGGGTAGCGTGAGGCCGGTGCGGTGGATTCTTAAGATTGAGGGAGTACAGCACCGAAATTACACCCACATAGCTCACACTATTCAATAAAAAACAGGCGGTTTCACTCAAGGCACTGATCATGAATCCGGCAACTGAAGGGCCAATTAATCGAGCTAAATTGAACATAAAGGAATTCAGGGCAATCGCACTGGGCATGTCTTTTTTATCGACGACCATCATCACCGTAAAACTTTGTCGGATGGGCGTATCGAAGGCATTGATGCAGCCCAAGGTGCCCGCTAACACTACGCAATGCCAGGGTTGTGCGCTATGCGTCCAGACGAGCACCGCTAGTAAAACGCTTTGGGTGAGAGATAAAAGCTGGGTAACCATTAATAACTTGCGGCGATCAAAGCGGTCAGACCACACACCAGCAAAAGGGGCAAGAAATAGAATGGGGATTTGCCCGGCAAAGCCTGTCCATCCGAGCCAGGCGGCAGAATGACTTAAGCGCCACACCAGCCAAGACATGGCCACCAACTGCACCCAAGTGCCAATCAGCGAGCAACCTTGTGCGATGAAAAATCTTCTATACGCTGGGTGCTTAAGGGCTCGTGTAGCGTGGGAAAAAGAAGCGCTCATTAGCCCTTTGCTGCTTGCAAAGCCGCTAAGCGCAAAACTTGTGCTTCAAACTCATTCAAGGTGTTGCGGAATCCATTGAGTCGTTCACGCTCCTGTTCTACTACGGCTGCAGGTGCGCGCGCTACAAAGCCTTCATTGCTGAGTTTGGCATCTGCTTTAGTGATTTCTATTTTGAGTTTTTCTACTTGCTTGCTGAGTCGCTCTAGCTCCTCAGCAAGATCAATTTCTATCTTAAGCATGAGCTGCAAGCTACCTATCACACAGACCGGTGCACCTTCATCAGGAAGCGCGCCTTCAATGATCTGAATTTCGGCAAGTCGTGCTAAAAATTGCAGCCAAGCAGTTAAGTTTTTGGCGCGCTCACGCTCTGCAGCATCCCCGGCAATCCATAAAGGTACGCGTTCGCTGGGGCCTACGTTCATCTCGCCGCGCAAGGTTCGGCAGGCATTGATGAGGTCTTTGAGTAGTGCCACATCTGCAACAGCGCTAGCGTCGATTCTGGAGGTTTCTGGCGTGGGATAGCGCTGCATCATGATGCTGGTTTCGCCCTCAGCAACTTCTGGACGGCCCGCCAAGGGAGCCACTTTTTGCCAGAGCTCTTCAGTGATGAAAGGAATGAGCGGATGGGCGAGTCGAAGCGTGGCCTCCAGAACGCGCACCAAGGTGCGGCGGGTACCGCGCTGGGCTTGTGCTAAAGCGTCGTTAGGGGACGCTGATGTCCCTTGTAGTTGCACCTTGGCAAATTCTAAATACCAATCGCAGTACTCGTCCCAAACAAACTCATACATCGCGCGTGAGGCAAGATCTAAACGATAGGTGGCAAACGCTTCGAGTACAGCCGCTTCGGCTTGTTGTAAGCGGGATATGATCCAGAGATCCACCACGGACAAGGTATAGGGGGCTGTCTCATCTTGTCCGCAATCATGCCCTTCGGTATTCATCAACACGAAGCGCGTGGCATTCCAAAGCTTGTTGCAAAAGTTGCGATAGCCTTCGCAGCGCTGCAAATCAAACTTGATGTCGCGGCCATGCGTGGCCAAGCTTGCGAAGGTAAAACGTATGGCATCTGAACCAAAGGCTGGGATGCCTTCAGGGAATTCTTTGCGCGTATTTTTTTCAATCGCACCGCGCTGCTTGGGGTCCATGAGATTACTGGTGCGCTTGGCTACCAAACTTTCTAAGGCAATGCCATCTACCAAGTCGATAGGATCCAAAATATTGCCTTTGGATTTACTCATTTTGTTACCTTGCGCATCACGTACGAGGCCAGTTACGTAAACCTCGTGGAAAGGCACCTTGCCAGTGAAGTGCGTGGTCATCATCACCATGCGCGCTACCCAGAAGAAGATGATGTCAAAGCCCGTGACCAATACACTGCTAGGCAGGAAGGCTTCAAGATGCACCGTATTATCTGGCCAGCCGAGCGTTGAGAAAGGCCACAGCGCAGAAGAGAACCACGTATCCAGCACATCATCATCGCGCTTCAAAACCTTACCGCCTGATTGCGCAATGGCCTCTGCTTCTGATTCGGCCACGAAGATATTGCCATCTTCATCGTACCAAGCAGGAATGCGATGCCCCCACCACAGTTGGCGAGAAATACACCAGTCTTGAATGTTCTCCATCCAGTGACGATAGGTGGAAGTCCAGTTCTCTGGCACAAAGCGAATCTCTCCTCGGTCTACGACATCCAGCGCAGTTTTTGCCATGCCTTCGGTGTGCACGAACCATTGATCAGAGAGCATAGGTTCGATGACCTGACGAGTGCGATCACCGCGCGGCACCATGAGCTTGTGAGGTTTGATCTCAGCCAGCAGTCCTTGTGTTTCTAGGTCAGCCACGATGCGTTTGCGCGCCTCGAAGCGATCTAGACCTTGATAGGCCGCAGGAGCATTCTCATTGACGCTGGCTTCGCGAGTAAAAATGTTGATAGGGGTGAGACCATGGCGTTGACCCACGGCCCAGTCATTAAAGTCGTGGGCGGGGGTGATCTTCACACAGCCTGATCCAAATTCAGGATCAACATAGGTGTCGCCGATGATGGGAATGGTGCGATCGGTGAGTGGTAATTTTAAAGAGTGTCCGATCAGGTGGCGATAGCGTTCATCATCGGGATGCACAGCTACCGCTACATCACCCAATAGCGTTTCAGGGCGAGTGGTCGCAACAGTCAGCCTGCCTTCTCCTGAAGCCAATGGATAGTGAATTAACCACATGAAGCCGTCTTCTTCTTCGGAGACAACTTCCAGATCTGATACTGCGGTTTGTAGCTTTGGATCCCAATTGACCAAGCGTTTACCTCGATAGATCAGACCTTCTTTAAACAACTGCACAAAGACTTTGGTGACGGCGCGCGAGAGACCTTCATCCATGGTGAAGCGTTCGCGCTCCCAATCACACGACGTACCAAGTCTGCGCATCTGACCTGTGATGGTTGAACCTGATTCTTCCTTCCATTGCCACACGCGCTCAAGAAAAGCTTCGCGACCTAATTCTGCACGACTTTCGCCTTTTGCTTCGAGTTGGCGTTCAACAACGATTTGCGTTGCGATCCCTGCGTGATCCGTGCCAGGTTGCCAGAGGGTGCGATCTCCGCGCATGCGGTGAAACCGGGTCATCGCATCCATCAGGGTGTGCTGGAAAGCATGCCCCATGTGGAGTGTGCCGGTTACATTGGGAGGCGGGAGCAGAATGCAATAGGCGGGTTCATTGCCTTCAGTGTGAGAGGCAAAATAGCCACGGGATTCCCATACAGGAGACCAATGCGCTTCAATTGGCGCGGGTTCAAAGCTTTTAGCGAGTTCCATTATTTTTTTGAAGTCTTACTGGGGCGAGAAAGAAGAGGGGATTCGACGGGCAGGGTTGTTTCGGCATCGCCTATATGCTCGATACTTTCAGTTAAGGCTTCAGCCACACTGACTAAGATGGAGCGACGAAGACCCACAACAGTTTCGGCAAGTGTTTGCTCAACAGCATTTTTCACGGCCTTATTCACCCGCGCACTAATGCGATCGTTTAAGTCTGTGGAGAGTGTTCGATAGAGATCACGCATCACTTGCTCAGCGGCCACTGCTAATTGTGCTTGCAGTACCTCACGAGAAACGCCAGCGGGAATCGGAGCAACAGAAGCAAATCTTGTATCTTCTGAGTTTTGCAAGGCGTCGGTGAGTTCAGGAATTTCTGCCGGAGGTTCCCCTGCAGGAACGACAGGGCGCCATGCCCTCAGCAGACTTTCCATGTGTTCCAAAAGGGCATCGGAGTGCAGGTGTTGGCTCACGATGAGGGTCCTTTGTTTTGTGTGCTTTGACTCAGATCATGCGTACGCAGTACGTAGCCTCTGTCGCGATAAAAACGAAAACGTTCGCGAGCTTTAGCTTTGTCAGCGTCGGCCGTACTTACGATTTCGATGAGACGCGAAAAGCGCGAGAATTGTGCGGGTGGTTCTGATTGCAAATTAATCATTAACTCATCATGTGGGACAGTGGCATTCGGATCGCTCATCAATAGCACAGGTGTCTCAGACGCGAGAGGATCGTCAACGCGGCAATGAGGGATGAACGACTGTGGCTGAAAAGTCCATAGCCGCTCATCTAATCTCTTTAAAGCAGATTCATTGGCCAGCAAAACCAGCACACGCAATTTCTTAGCATGCGCTTTATGAATTAACTGACAAGTGAGCTGCAGTCTGTCTTCAACTTGAGTATAAAAATCTATCTCAGTCACAGGATGTGTCGGACCAGACTATCTAAGCCCATTGCCCGCTTGCTAAAAGGGTTTTTACCCGTTGCAATCACTTCGCTGCGCGTCCCATCAAGAAGTGCGCAAGCAAGCCCACAGGACGACCTGTAGCGCCTTTATCTCCGCCGCCCTTCCATGCAGTCCCCGCGATATCCAAATGGGCCCAATGGTAGGACTCAGCGAAGCGTGCTAAGAAACAGGCTGCAGTAATTGCCCCGGCCATACGACCGCCAATATTTTGAATATCAGCAAAATTGGTTTTAAGCATAGGTTGATAGTCATCCCAAATGGGCATGTGCCAAGCGCGGTCATGCGCACTGACTCCGGCTTCTAGTAATTCATCGGCCAAGCTGTCTTGATTAGAAAATAGGCCAGAAGCCACACTACCTAAAGCCACAACACAGGCGCCTGTAAGGGTGGCGATATCTACCACAGCATCTGGTTTAAAGCGCTCAGTATAGGTTAAGGCATCACACAAAATCAGACGGCCTTCGGCATCCGTATTCAAAATCTCAACAGTTTTGCCTGACATAGAAGTCACAATATCCCCGGGGCGCGTGGCTTGACCGTCAGGCATATTCTCGCAAGATGGAATGACGCCCACTACGTTTAGAGGTAATTTCAATTCGGCTACGGTTTGCAAAGTACCTAGCACACTGGCAGCACCGCACATGTCGTATTTCATCTCATCCATTTCAGAGGCAGACTTAATCGAGATTCCGCCCGTATCAAAGGTGATCCCTTTGCCCACTAAGGCGATGGGTTTCTTTTTACCGCCACCGTTGTATTCCAGCACGATGAACTTAGGGGCCTGACGGCTACCTTGGCTTACCGCCAATAAGGTGTGCATCCCTAGTTTGCGCATGTGCGCTTCTTCTAACACTGTGACTTTGAGTTTGTGGCTGCGCCCCAGGTTTTTGGCTGCCTGCGCCAAATAGCTAGGGGTGCAAATATTGGGCGGAAGATTGCCCAAGTCACGCGCAAGATTTTGCCCATGCGCGATGGCTGTCCCGCGCAACACACCGCGCGTAAGTGATTTAGCATCCGTATCAGCGGGAGGCGCAAAGGTAACCTTAGTCAGCGTGACGGCTTCTTCTTTGGTGACTTTCATGCCGGGACGGGGAGGTTTATAGCTGATTTCTTCAGCGATCACGACTGCGTGCTCAAGCAAAGACTCACCATCGAGCCCGGCGTGATGATCGCTAGTGAGATGTATTGAGGCGCTTACGCTCTGCGTTGCCGCAATCGCCTTAAAGGCAGAAGTTAAGACCTCACGATAAGATTTTAGAGAAGCTTCGTCTTCTTTGCCTAAGCCAACCAAAAGCAAACGTTGAGCGGGGATGCCCTCTAACTTACGAAGCATCAGGCAGGAGCCTGTCTTGCCGGTGATGTCACCCGAGCGCAAAACAGCAGTGATTGCCTTGCTGGTGAGATCATCGACTGCCTTGGCGGCTGCGGAGAGTTTTTTTCCTTCAAATATGCCTACCACGAGGCAATCTGTTTTGTCTTTCTCGGGGGGCAGTGCTTTTGTGCTAAATTCCACCTGATTCTCCTTAACTACAACTCGATTTTTGCTGCGAGGGGGTCTGACACCATCGATGCTGTTCTGATCGGCGCTGCGTCAAAGACCTAATCCCTGATTATCCTTTTGGGGCGCACTAAAAGTCAAAACGATAAGCTTTATTCAGTGATCTTTTCCCGCAGCTTAGTCCGAGAGTTCAGCCAAACAGGTTTTTCTGTGGCGCTTGCTTTGATGGGGATCCTCCTCACGGTTTCAGCAGTGAAACTCTTGGGTTTGGCCGCAGGAGGCGTGTTGGCAGCGGATGCGGTGCTTGCCATGTTGGGTTTTGGCGCCTTGAATTATCTGCCTGTTGTATTGAGCGCCTCCGTATTCATTTCTTTATTGCTGACGCTATCTCGGTGTTGGCGTGAGTCAGAAATGGTGGTTTGGTTTGCATCGGGTGTCAGTATCACCCGCTTTATTCGTCCTGTGCTGACTTTTGCAGCTCCACTCTCCTTGCTTGTTGCTTTAATGAGTTTGATCATTTCTCCTTGGGCTCTTCAGCAGCGATCGGTCTATCAAAACCGGCTTGATAGTCGGGATGATGTTTCTTTGGTGGCCCCGGGCGTGTTTCGAGAATCTAAAAACTCCGATCAGGTTTTTTTCGTGGACGCGCTGTCTGACCAAGAGACCCAAGTATCTAATGTTTTTGTACAGTCGGTGCAAAGTGGGAAGCTGGGCGTTACAGTGGCTGCTAAAGGATTTGTTCGCTATACCCCTAGTGGTGATCGTTTTATGGTTTTATTGGATGGGCGACGCTATGAGGGTACGCCGGGAACACCAGACTACAACTATACGAATTTTTCTCGGGCTGAGCTTCGTATAGAGCAGCGCGCTACAAAATCTAGCGATTCGAGTAGCAAGGGGAAGAGCGTGATTGAAATTCTGCAAAACCCAACCCGGGAAAACATTGCCGAACTGCATTGGCGTATCGGTTTACCCGTCAGTTTACTCATGCTGTCATTGATTGCCATTCCATTATCGTATGTCAATACGCGATCGGCACGAAGTGCTAATCTGATCATTGCGATCCTGTGTTACATGATTTACTACAATTTTATGAGCATCGCCCAATCGTGGACAGTGACGGGTCGCGTGAACCCAGTGGTGGGTATATGGCCTGTTCACTTACTTTTCTTTGGGGTATTTATACTGATGATGAGCTTCAGATCAGGGTTTGGAGGGCTGTTTCGTAAAGGTCATTGAAGTGGGCAAAAAAGTTGGGTACCCGATCATGGTTATCACCATGCGTCTTATTCTTCCATCATGATGATGACGTTGGCTTTCATTTCTCGGTAGTCTTGTTCTGTCACCCCAAGATGCAAACGAACGTGACTCGCCATTTGTCTCCATTCCACCGTTTCGGTAAGCCCTGACAGTTCTCGATTCATTCGATCTGCCATTGCGCCAATGGCAATTAAAGAACGTGCCACCGGAGAAATAGGGTCTAACACATCAAACATCGCGACATCATGATGGCGTAAAATGCCTTCACACAATTCAGCAGGCAAGAACCACCCCTTAGCCACGATGTAACCCAGCGATGCGTGATTAGAAGAATAGATTTTATTTTCGCAATCGATGATAGATAAGTCTTGGGCAGCAGCTTCAGATTCTATTTGATCGTAGTTGCCAAATTTTTGCATGAGCAAAGGCACCCCGATATTCTGGAATAAGACAAAAGTCTGGGCGTCTCCAGGTGCAATCAAATGCAGGGTATTAGCAAGATATGCACTGATTCTGGCAGTTTGGTCTGCGCCATACCAAAAGCGCTCCATGAACAGATTGTTCTTCGGAAAAATATTCCTCAATAACAACCCTGTCACGATCTTGGATACCGTCTCTAGCCCCATAAAATTGACGGCTTGCTCTACCGAACTCAGTTTGGTGGTGAGGCCGTAAAAAGGCGAGTTTACGGTTTTGAGAATACCCGCAGAAAGGGCAATGTCTTTTCCTATGGTGTTTGAAATCACACGCATGTCAGGAAAAGGTTTTCTCATCTCTCGACGGAGTTCATCCACGGCTTCAGGTCGAGAAGGGATTGAAATCCCCTTCAGATACTTATTGAGTTCTTCTTCAGATTGAAGGTTTTCAGGGGTTTGTACACGCATGAAAGGAACTTTATATGAAGCATATTTCAAAAGTATTGAGCTAAGTTCTGTCTTTTGGGCTTGAGTTTTGACTAGAGCCCAAGCTGAATCCCTGATACCTTCCCTTAATTGAAAGATAGCTGGAAATGTAGGCAAAGAGAATGCTATGACCAAAAAGGAGAACAATGTAGGACCGAAAAAAGACACAGGCCAAGTCTTTCTGGTTGGGGCAGGGCCCGGCGACGCTGATCTTCTTACCATTCGGGCCTACCAACTTCTGCTTCAAGCCAATGTAGTACTTTTTGATCATCTGGTTTCAAAAGCGGTCATGGCACTCATCCCCAATCATATTGAAACCATTTTTGTTGGAAAGCAACGCAGTCGCCATACCCTTCCTCAAGAGCAGATTAATGCACTGTTGGTTCGCTTGGCGCAAGAAGGTAAGCGCGTGGTGCGACTAAAAGGAGGAGATCCTTTCATCTTCGGACGTGGAGGCGAAGAAATCGAGACGCTTGCTGAATATGGCATTCCATTTCAAGTCGTTCCCGGCGTCACTGCCGCCTCGGGCGTGGCGGCGTATTCAGGTATTCCTCTTACCCATCGAGATTATGCCCAATCTTGTGTGTTTGTTGCGGGCCACCTTAAAGATCAAAGTGTTGAACTTGACTGGCCCATGTTGGCGAGACCGAATCAAACCATAGTGGTGTATATGGGCTTGGAAGGCTTGGCCACTATCTGCACCCAATTGGTTGCACATGGGCTTCCTCTGGAAACGCCTGCTGCGGTGATAGAGCAAGGAACCTTGCCTGGTCAGCGCGTGCTGACAGGTACTTTAAGCACTTTAGCGGCTCAGGCCGTGGATGCACAGATCCAGTCACCCAGTCTGGTGATTGTGGGTGGGGTAGTCAATCTCCATCATAAATTGAGCTGGTTTATTTAATGGACTTCATTGTTAAGTTATAGACGAAGCCTGGAACTTCAAAATACTATTTCGTTTATGGATCTCATTTACTCATTCATCTAATGCTATCTGGCTTTAATTTATCCGCATGACAAAACCATCAGAGCTACTTGTGAAGGTTGCCCCTCGCATTCCGCTTTTTTATGGAATTGGTATGGGTGTTATTGAAGACTTAATTAAATGTGGGGCCTTGCTGCATATAAAAAAAGATGAAATTCTTTTTGATGAAGGAGGCGAGCCCGACTCGTTTTTCATCCTGCTCAATGGTGAGGCATCCGTTGAAAAAAGCTTAAAAAAAGAGTTTTATCATATTGCTACTTTAGGCAGTGGTGATTGTATTGGGGAAACGAATATTATCAATCCGAGTAAGCGTTCTGCGCGTGTCGTCGCACTTACGGATTGTCTTGTTTTTAAGGTGTATGTATTTAAATTAAATATGTTTCCCGGCTTGGTTAAGGACTTGTATCTGAATATTGCTCGTATATTAGAAAAGCGTTTGCGTGCCAACAATATAGAATTAGCAACCTTAACCGCTAAAACAAGACAGTTAGAAGCGCAAGTGGTTTCTGTCGCTGAAGATGGGGTTGAAGGCGAAAGTGGGATGTTAGAAGAAGCTCCTGATGACACCCTCTCAGCCCATGATTCACACAACGAACTATTTATGCGGACAGAGGGCGATCTTAAACCCGCCTCAACGGAAACGGATCAAACCACTTAAAATTTGGCATTTTCCTGATGCCAACTTTCATTAAGGTATGACATCGTTCAAGACGGAATGTTTGTAGAGGGATTGAGCTTATGTCGGTATTTAAAATTGAATATCAGTTCATTTCTCCAGAGGGTGGAGAAGCTCAATTCCCTTTAGAGTTTGATGCGGAACGCATGCTTCCCATCCATCAGCACTTAGAGAATCTTCCAGCTTGGACAGAACTGGGCGTTGAGAAATGCGTGCATTGTCCTCTGAGTTCAGAGGAATATAAAAGTTGTCCCGCTGCAGTCAGTTTGGTGAAAGTGATTGAGTGGTGCGCCAATATGAGTTCTTTTACAGAGATTGAACTTAAAGTCATTACAGAGGAACGTACGATTAGTTCTAAAACGACTGCTCAGCGTGGATTAATGTCCTTGTTGGGTTTGCTGCTTGCAAGTTCGGGGTGTCCTAAGACTGCTTTTTTGAGACCAATGGCCCGCTTTCATCTTCCTATGGCAACAGAGATTGAGACAAGCTATCGCGTTGTTTCGATGTATCTGCTTGCACAATTCTTTGTGGATAAAGCGGGAAGAGAGCCTGATCACTTACTGACTGAATTACGAACGCATTACCTCAGTTTGAGAAAGGTAAATCAGGGGTTGGGGGCACGTTTGCGCGAAGCTGCGCCGAACGACTCTAGCGCGAACGCAGTGATTCTCTTGGATTGTTTTGCCTCAGCAATGCCTTACCTCATTGAGGATGATCTAGAGGATTTAAAAGAGATATTTGCAGGCTACACCGCTTAATTGAGAAGGCTTCATGTTCAAGTCGATCATCTTGGAGGGTGGTTTAGTATTGAAGACTGATCTCGTTGTCAACAGGCCAATACGGGTTATTCTGATGGTGCCGTTCACCCTGATCGGCGGTCTTGCCGGTCTAGGGTTTGCCGGGTTGCACCTGTCGGTATCCGCTGCCGTGGGGTTCATCGCCGTGGCAGGTATATCAGTGCAGAACGGCGTCATCATGGTGGAGCAGTTCATGGAACTCATGCGCAACGGCATGGGCTTGCGCGAGAGTGTGATGGAAGGTGCGGTGGCGCGTCTGCGCCCAATCCTGATGACCGCGCTGATGGCTGGCATCGGCCTGATGCCAGCGGCGTTGTCGCACGGTATCGGCTCGGAAACACAGCGTCCGTTTGCGGTAGTGATCGTAGGCGGAATCATATCTGCCACCCTATTTACTCTGTTGTTGTTGCCGCTGCTGTTTCCGATATTTTCGGATGAGACGCGCATTCAGGGTAACCAGCCACTGGTTGAATAGTCCGAGTGAAATTCCGGGTCGAAAAGCGAATGCCGAAAGGGAATGTTTGATGTTTGGCTTGAAATGTACATTTTTCAAGGAAGAAATGCTTTGAGTACACATAACAGGCTGTTAAATTTGTTAATAAGGTATGTCATGCTGAGCCACCGCGCAACATCCACGGCACAGCAAGTCCTAATGGTTTTGTTGCTTGGGCTTTGTTGCTGCTTTCCTCCTGTTGCTATAGCTGAGCCAACAGAGGTGCGATTAGACAACAATAACATTGCAGCCGCAGCACCAGCCGTTCCAGAAACGTGGAGTATGAGTGGTCAGTTTACGGCTCTCAGGCAATCTCACCCGACATTTACGGCACCCTATACGGGGCAAAATAGTTTGACTCCGAATAGCAGCAGCGCTACGACGACCGACCTGACGTTATTTGTCGGGATGCGTATCTGGGACGGCGAGCTTTGGATGAATCCGGAAGTCGATCAGGGATTCGGCCTGAGCAATACCGTCGGCATGGCAGGTTATTCGAGTGGCGAAGCCTACAAGGTCGGTGCGAACTCTCCCTATCTACGCCTACCGCGACTGTTCTACCGGAAAGTCATCAATTTGGGAGGAGAAGAACAAGCCATCGAGCAGGCGACCAACCAGATGAGCCGCACCCAATCGGCCAACAACCTCATCCTGACCATTGGCAAGTTCTCCGTTACCGATGTGTTTGATACCAATACCTACGCGCATGATCCCCGATCAGACTTTATGAACTGGTCGATTGTGGAATCGGGGGCTTTCGACTATGCGGCTGATGCGTGGGGATTTACCAAGGGGGCATCCATCGAATGGACACAATCCCGCTGGACGTTGCGCGGTGGCTTGTTCGACCTCTCTACAGTTCCGAATAGCAAAAATCTGGACCCGAAATTCAGCCAGTACGAGTGGGTCGGCGAATTCGAGGAGAGATATCAGTTGTGGGGACATCCAGGCAAAGTAAGGCTACTGGGCTTCGTCAACCAAGGCCGGATGGGAAGTTACGTGGATGCTTTGCAACTGGCCAAACAAACGAACACTACACCCGATACTGCGCTCGTTCGGCGCTTCAGTTCACGGCCGGGAGTCGCAATCAACCTCGAACAGGAAGTTTTTTCCGATCTGGGCGCTTTTGCCCGTGCCAGCATGAATAATGGCAGCAAGGAAGCATTCGACTTTACTGATATCAACCAATCGATTGCCGCTGGGCTATCCCTGAGAGGTGATCGTTGGGGGCGTCACGATGACACCTTCGGCTTTGCCGCAGTCGCCAACAGACTTTCAAGCGATGCGCGCAATTATTTTGCGGGCGGGGGGATCGGTATTCTGATCGGTGACGGACGTCTGAATTATGCTTCGGAGAAAATCATGGAAACCTATTACGCTTATTCCGTGCCTGCGCTTGACCATTTGACGCTTACCCTGAACTATCAATACATCGTTAATCCTGGATACAACCAGGATCGGGGACCTGTCAATATTTTCGGGGTACGTGTGCATAAAGAGTTTTAGGATGACAGAGACTATTGCTGGCAGCTGATGCGCGAATTCTTATATCGACCAACAGCAAGTTTTACGACCGCCGGTTGCTTATTTTTTATCAACTGAAATTGGTAATTCGGTCTTTACAAATTTCCAGTTTGTCAAAATGAGCATGATCAGTCCGAACAGAGAAAATTGGTGTTGCAACATTATTCACTCCTTAATTTTTAACGCTTGCCTCTCCTACGGGCGCAACATTAGCAAAGGCAACAGCTCTTGAATATAGTGCATTGGATGATTCTAATTAGTGGCAGGCCTAATTTTTCATAGTGAGAACCACTAGTCCCATGGTAATACGATGACAGCTATCGAAGGTGCAACGGCCATTATTGGAAACTTTTCTATCAGCCTGCAGTCGGCCAAAACCAGCCGGCCGCGAGCGACTGTTTTGGGGCAGGCAATTTGCAATGATGTGAAATCTCCTTGGTTCCATTCGCCGATCTTGAAACTTTACCTTCGATTTAATGGTGTAGGACAAACACTGATGTTGTTTTTCATGATTCCTTACCCTGTGTTAGGTCATTCGCCGATATTTATTTAATTACCACATTGTCATAATTCCCATAAATCTTGTGGGGTAAAACTGTTATCCTTACGGCAATCATGAAGCTTTCACGCGCCATTTTCTTTCCGCTACTGCTCGCCTTCGTCCTGCTGTTCGCGCAGCAAGCCGGGGCGATGCACGCATTGCACCATGCTCCTGAGGATTTGACGCAACAGCAGGACGAAGATAAACAGGCTCCACATTCCGATGGCTGCCAGAAGTGCGCCGACTATGCGCAACTAGGCAGCGCACTCTCCGTTGGCACGTATGACTTCACCCCGCTGCTTGTATCTAATGAAACGATACAGCATCCCACCATTGCATTTCGTTCTATCCACGTCCTTGCCGCCGCTGCGCGCGGCCCTCCTGCCAAACTCCAAAGAATTGCTTAACGACTGCCCCGCCATCGGCGGGGTTTAGCCATTATTTTTGGAGAATCACCATGTTCAAGTACACCGCACTTTGTGTGGCGCTGTTCGCGCCGCTGTCCACCTATGCAGCAAGCGATGAAGACTTGCGCGCAATCCGCGCGCAAATCCAGCAGCTGAAAGAAAATTACGAGCAACGCATCACGCAACTGGAGCAGCGCCTGCAACAAGCCGAAGCCAGCAGCAAGAATGCCGAAACTACCGCAGTGCAGGCCCAAGCTGCGGCCCAACAAGCCAGTCGCCCTGCAGCAAGCAGCGAGGGCGCGTTCAATCCCGCCATGTCGTTGATCCTGTCAGGTACCTATGGACAGCTTCAGCGAGACCCAGCCATTTCGACTACTGGCTTCGCCATGTCGCCAAACAACAACGGTTACACCAAGGGCTTCAGTTTGAAGGAATCGGAACTTGGCGTATCCGCCAACATTGACCCTCAATTCCGTGGCGTGGCCACCATGTCACTGAACCCCGCCGGGGGCGTGACCGTTGAGAATGGCTTCGTGCAAACCACCTCGCTGGGCAACGGCTTCAATTTCAAATTCGGGCGTTATTTCTCCGGGCTGGGTTACCTCAATGAACAGCATGCTCATGCATGGGATTTCGTGGATCAACCACTGGTTTATCGCACGCTCTGGGACAATCAGGTAGGCGAAGACGGCGTGCAGCTCAAATGGCTCGCCCCCACCGACGCTTTCGTCGAACTTGGCGCGGAACTCGGCAGCGGGCGCAGCTTCCCAGGTAGTGGGCGGCAGAAAAACGGCGCAGGATCAGGCGTACTGTTCGCGCATGTTGGCGATGATGTCGGTACTGGCGGCAGCTGGCGCGCGGGCGTGTCACTACACCAGACTAAGGCAGAAAACTGGGTGAGTAATAATGTTCCCAACCTAGCTGGCACCGTTGGCGGCGTTAGCGACCGCTTCAGCGGCGACAGCAAAACTGCCGGTCTGGACTTTGTGTGGAAATACGCACCTAACGGCAACGTCACCGAAACCAACTTCAAGTTGCAAGGCGAATATTTCCGGCGCAAGCAAAGTGGTCTGCTGACTTATGACTTCACGGCTCCAGGTGTTACCCCCGCAGGTGTGAACATCACTGACACGTATGCTGTCACGCAGTCCGGTTGGTACATGCAAGGCGTTTACCAGTTCATGCCGCGCTGGCGCATGGGATTGCGTTACGACCAGCTCGATCCTGGTATTGCACAAGTCGGTGCATTGAATGCCGTCAATGTCATCAGCAACTACGGCTACACGCCTAAGCGCGATACGCTGATGCTGGATTTCAACCCGAGCGAGTTCTCGCGCCTGCGTGTGCAAGTAGCACAGGACAAGTCGCGGCAAGGGCTGACCGACAATCAGCTATTCCTGCAATACGTGATGAGCTTGGGCGCTCATGGCGCTCACCAATTCTAAGGAGCACATAATCATGAGAACAATATTCAACATGCTGTTGGCGGCAATACTCGCATTGCTCACCGCGCCTACTTTTGCGCTGAACATCTTCGCCTGCGAACCGGAATGGGCGGCGCTGACCAAGGAGCTGGCAGCGGACAAGGCCGATATTTATTCTGCCACCACCGCGCTGCAAGACCCGCACCAGATACAGGCGCGCCCCAGCCTGATCGCCAAGGCGCGACGCGCGCAACTGCTGGTATGCACCGGAGCCGAACTGGAAGTCGGCTGGCTGCCGGTCATCCTGCACGAATCAGGTAACCCGGACATCGCGCCCGGCAGACCCGGCAACTTCGAAGCCGCGCATTCCGTGACCATGCTGGAAGTTCCTAGTCGTTTAGATCGGGAAGAGGGCGATGTGCATGCTGCGGGCAACCCGCATATCCAGACCAGTGCACCCAATTACCTGCCTATTGCGCAGGCGCTGTCGGCAAGACTGGCCGAACTCGATCCGTCCAATGCTGCGTTTTACCGTAGTCGCCTACAAACTTTTACGCAACGATGGCAGGCCGCCATCGTACGATGGGAGAAACAGGCTGCTCCACTCAAGGGGCAGCCAATCGTGGTGCAACACAGAGGATTCCCCTATCTGAACAATTGGCTTGGATTAAAACAAGTCGCCGAACTGGAACCCAAGCCCGGCATGGAACCAAGCGTTTCCCACCTGTCGCAAGTGCTGGAGCAATTGCAGCGGCAACCGGCGAAGATGGTGATCCGCGCGGCCTATCAGAACTCAAAACCTTCCGAATGGATGTCAGAACACGCGCATATTCCTGCCGTGGCGCTGCCCTTTAGCGTGGGCGGCACGGACGGTGCAAAGGATTTGTTCGGGCTGTTTGATGACACCATCGCACGGCTGCTTGCAGGATTGAACGGTAACTAAACAGCACTCACCATCCTGCAAGGTTTCAGGTTCGCAACCAAGCAGGAAGGTGCTTTATCAGGAGACCATTATGACACTACCCATCTTATCTAAAATAGGCGCACGCCTGCTGATCGTTTTTCTCGTGATATGCCTGACGGGGTGCAAAGAAGACTTCGCCCTGCTTGACGACAGCGGAAATATCGTCGCTAGAGGCACGTTCAATATGAACGAAAATTTTCCGTCACCGGCGCAACTGACGTTCAATGGCAAGGAATACACAGGACAATGGCGCGCAACCAACATATACGAAGAAAGCTTGGCTAGGTCGCGCCGCCTGATTAGCGAGCACGCCTATTTGGCTTATGAACTCGGAGTTGATCCCAAGCAGCTTAAACATGGGTACGCCAGCCTTACTGCTGGTGACGGTTCAAAAATCCAGTGCGACTTTTATTACCGCACTCAACCCGATCAGGGCAGTTGCGATATAGATGGAAAAATCCTGGCGCTGACAGTGGCTCAATAGTGTTGAGTGCTACCAGCTGCCCGATGACACCCTGCTAAGGAACGGAATTATGGACTCTATGGATCTTGGTATTCTCCTCCCTGCCTTCGTCGCCGGGTTGCTGGTGCTTGCCACGCATGTACCTCTTGGCATGAAAGTGCTGGCACGCGGCATTATCTTTGTCGACCTTGCCGTGGCGCAGATTGCCGGACTGGGCGTCATCATCGCCGGACTATTTGGGCTGGCGGAGAACACTCTTGCTGTGCAAGGCATAGCGGCGGTCAGCGCGCTGCTCGGCGCGGCGCTGCTGGCTTACACCGAACGCAAACTGCCGCAGGTGCAGGAAGCCTGCATCGGCCTGCTGTTTGTGCTTGCCGCCACAGGCGGCATCCTGCTCATGAGCCGTGACGTGCATGCGGGCGAACACCTCAAGGATTTGCTGGTCGGGCAAATCCTGTGGGCTAGCAATAGTCAGCTCATCGCCACCGCCATCCTTACCGCTTCCCTGCTCGCGCTATGGCGCGTATTCAACGAACGGCTCGGTAGCTTCGGTTTCTATGCGCTGTTCGCAATGGCGGTGACTGCCTCGGTGCAACTGGTCGGCGTGTATCTGGTATTCACCAGCCTCATCGTCCCCGCACTCGCCACGCACCGGCTGCAACAGCGGCGTAAGCTTATCGCATATGCGGTCGGCATCACCGGTTATGCAGTCGGCTTGCTGCTGTCAGTATGGAGCGATCTGCCCACGGGAGCTGCTATCGTGTGGGCGATGGCGCTGGTGGGAAGCGTGGTGCTCTTCAAGGGGAAAAAGGAAGCGTAACAATGGGACGGGTTTAACACAGGATTTTGGCGTTGTGCTCAAGTAATAAACAATTCTAAAAAACTGTAATCAATTAATAGACTTTTCTATTAATTTAAACAGAAAGTGAGAAAAAGATGAAATCGCAAATCGTGGGAATGATCGTAGGAGCTTGTCTGATGGCTGCTGGCAGTGCAATGGCTATGGATATGCCTGACATTGCAAAGAAAAATGGGTGTACAGAATGTCACGCTATCGACAAGAAGGTAGGCTACGGGTTTGAACCCAATTCGCCTCGCACGTATCCACCGCGAACGCGGTACAAACAATCATCCAGCAGTCCATATCGGTAGACTTAGAAATTGAGAGTCGGGAATGCTTACGTCAATTCAGAGACAAAACGGGGACAGTTGTACCGGGATGCGGCGGGATATTCGGGGACAAAACGGGGACACCTGCAACGGAATATTGAAAATTATCCACAGTCAAGGCTGTTCGGGAATCAATATTTTGGCGTGGGATTTTATAAATAAAAAACCCGTAACGCTTTGAGCTATACGGGTTTTTGGCTCTACATCATTAACGGGGGACACCGGTATTCATTAAAATTGTTTTTGCGAAGAAACATCTTTAATGGAGGCAACACCGATGTCCTGCACAGATTCTATCTTAGGGATTGAAGGCTTAGAAGTTCAAAGGGTAGACCG
>CAIVHB010000008.1 GCA_903905585.1 uncultured Ferrovum sp.
CTTTCCAACGGGCAGCACACAAGCACCAACGATCACCAGGCTTCAATCCAGGAAAATCAAACTCTGGTCTTGGGGTGCTGAGATCATTCCCACGCGACATTGAAAAAGTCAGGAACTCTTGGGTCAGCACTGCACATACTGTATGTAAACCTCTATCCTGCGGACCCGTATTACAACAGCCATCCCGATAAAAACCCGTCAGCGGCTTTTCACTACACGAAGCCAAGACACCGCCCAACACATTGCGGTTACTTTCTTGAGGGGTAGGGTCAAATGGCATGTGTGCGTTCTCGGCAATGAAAATATTGCGCGATCTTACCCTAAAGTCTTTCTCTCTTTGAGATCACGCGCGACTAAATCCCAGATCGGTTCGGTGCCAGATGTGTGTATAGCCTCTGACAGTGAGGCCCATCCCGCTACTTTGTATTGTTTGCTGGCCTCGACGCGCTGCCCTTTCAAGTGCATATCTGAGATGCGCTGTCCCATCGCAGCATCCGGGTTAACGGCATAACTCAACCCTCCCACTCGCACCATATCGCCCCCTTGCTGGTAGTAGGGGTCAGGATTGAATAGGTTATCGGCTACATCTTCTAAAATCGCTTTAATGGTCTCGCCGCTCATCATGGTGAGCGTGGTTTGAGGATAAGTGATGGCGGTTTGGTGCATCACCTCTTCCATGGTGATTGTGGTGCCAGGAAGTAAGGTTGTTCCCCATCTGAAGCCTGGCGAGAACGCGATTTCAGCATCTTTCTGTCGCAACAATGCATTGAGAATGATTTGATCAAAACTGCCTGTGAAGGTGTCGCGTCGATACAAAAGCATATCTGTGGTCGCGAGCGGTTCACTGAGTTTTGCAAGATAAGGTTTGCGAATACGCTGGATCAGCGCAGACATTGCTGGGTCCTCGGGGATTAAATTTGCAAATACAGGAAGCAGCTTGTATTTGAAATCTGTCACCTGACCGGATTTGACCTCAACATCACATACCCCTAAAAACTTGCCATTCGAACCCGCATTGGTGACGAGCGTTACCCCTCCCGCGTTGTTAACTTGAACGGGAACCGGCACACCATCGTGAGTATGCCCACCTAAGATAGCGTGCAAGCCACGTACCCGTGAGGCTAACTTCAAATCCACATCCATACCGTTGTGCGACAACAGCACCACCACTTGCGCACCCTTCGCTTTTACCTCATCAATTGTTTTTTGCAGATGTTCTTCTTGAATTCCAAAGGTCCAATCCGGGGTGAAATATGCTGGGTGTGCAATGGGTGTATAGGGGTAGGCTTGACCAATAATGGCGACTGGAACGCCATTCATCTCACGCATTGTGTAAGAAGCAAACACTGCATCGCCGAAATCGCGGGTCTGGATGTTGTGCGCCAAGAAAGTGATCTTATCTTGCAAATCTTCTTTCAGGATTTCCATGACGCGTTGCTCACCCAGCGTCATCTCCCAGTGAGCCGTCATGATGTCGACACCCAGCATCAAACTGGCCTCCACCATATCTTGCGCTTGGGTCCAGAGGGCGGTGGCGGAGCCTTGCCAAGTATCGCCGCCATCCAATAACAAAGATCCCGGACGTGTAGCCTTGATCTGCTTAATCAATGTAGCAAGGTGCGCAAAACCGCCCATGCGTCCATAGGTACGCGCGGCCTCGGTGAAATTAAGAGCGGTAAAAGCATACGCCTCAGGCGTTCCCGGTAGCAGCTGATTGGCTTTGAGAAAACCCTCGCCTACTAAATGCGGTATCTTGCCTTTAGCTGCCCCCACCCCCCTATGCGTGCTGGGCTCACGGTAATAGCTAGGCAGTAGTTGAGCATGACAATCGGTGAAATGCAGTAAGTGCACATTACCAAAGGAAGGCAAATCATAGAATTGACTTGCCGCTTCTTGGGCTTTTGAAAAAGATGGGTGCAAAGCCATTCCACCTGCAGATGCAATCGCCAAAGCCTGAAGGAATGCTCTTCGTTGAAGATTCACTGAGCGCTAAGCCCTATTCATTGACAGGAGAACGTGGGTCGAGGAGCAAACCCATTAAGTCTTGCATCTGCTGTTGATTAAGCAAATGTAAATGCCCAAAACGTGGCATGGAACTGCAGGCTTGATAGGCTTTGGCGTTATATATTTTGTTCCAGGTGTAGGTGATGACTTCTTTTGAGTAACCTCTTTGCTTACCGTAATTCCACAGGCTAGGCCCTAAGGTGCCGTAGGCAATTTCTTTGCGATCGATTTGATGGCAGTTATAGCATCCCCCTCCCGATGGTTCTTTGCCAGAGTCGGCCCACGTCCCACCACGACCACTCTGTGCAATGGCTTCACCGCGCTTCCAATCACCAATGTAGCGCCCATCGGATGGGGCTTTGATCGCCATCCAATTGGATTGCTGAATGTGTTCTGCTTTTTGCTTTCCTGCTGGGCTATTGAGGAACGCAGGATCAGAACACAAAGCTTGAGTAGTGTCTTGTTCCATACGCTCTATCACAGCAATGCCTTCAGCGCGCAGGCTACGTTTGAGCATGGCATTGAAATCTGCATCGCTTGGTTCCTGCGACATTGCATGAACAGAAAAGAATAGGAATATTGCATGGAGGGCCCATGCAAAGAGGATCTTTGAGCTAATGGGCGGGTTCCTTCGTGACCTTGCCCTCTGAAGCGAATGAATAGACTTAAGATGCAGCTTCATCGCTTCACCGCTTTAAGCCTGGGGCTTGATATAGCCCTTCATTGGCATTCACTGCCATGAACATCGAGAGCGCAATGGTGAGATCAGAACCATACACAGGGTATGGCCAATGCTGTTGACGCAGACAATCATTCAAGCGATGTTGCATTGTCCAAAACTCGCCATTCGATACGCGATAGGCAGGCCAAGAACCCCATGCTTGAGCAGCACCTGCAGGTGAAGTGAGATTAGGTAATTCTTGCAAACGAATGCGCTTCGCATCTTGGCTGTGGCAACTGGCACAAGAAAAATCATAGGGGCCAGCTTGGGTATAAAACGCCTTCTTGCCCAAAGCATAGATCGCTTGTTCTTTGGGATGCTGGGTGCTGACTTTGATGATTGCGCCTTTTGAGCGCGACACCACATACGCCACGATCTCATTCAAATCTTTTTTTGGGCCTTCCCCAAAAGGGGCGTCAATGATGCTCTGTTCAGAAATACCCTGCAGTTGAGATAGGCAAGTCATCAAGCGCGACTCGAGATCTTGAACGCGATCGGTGTCCTTAAAGTATCGGGGAAGTTGCGCAGCAGCGCCTTCTAACTTTCCTGCCCCTAAACCCAGATCACAATATTTTAGGTTCGTTTTCTTAGGGCCTGCCGGAGTGTTCCATTTATCTTCTCCGGCAGCGATATACAGTTCAGCTGGATTGCTATCTGAAAGCATGTCGCGATATTGGGTAATGTCTTCGGTAGAAGATTGAGCAAACACCCAGCCTGCGCTTGCACACAACCATAGCCCCAAACACAACCCCAAGCCCAATCTCAACCCTAAGCCCAATCTCAAACCCAAGCCCAATCTCAAACCCAAGCCCAAGCCCAATCTCAACCCCAAGCCCAATCTCAACCTTAGAGTATGAGCCGTCATGGTATAGGTTCGGCAGCGCATACTTTACGACACGATCACTTCATCGCGACGGCTGTCATTCTGTGTATCCATCCAAGTCACTATTAGCTTGTCGCCTTTTGCGCCTTGATAGCGGAAGTTTACAAAGGGATCGCGCGACACCGCGGGCCCAAATTGCGCATTGAAGACTTCTGTGCCTTGCGCTTCTACTTTAAGGGTATGAATATACCAAGCAGGCACTAAGTTTCCGTTCTGACTTTTACGCAGACCGGATTCCATATCGTGGCGTATCAAGATTTTGACATCCACCCTGCCTTTATTTTCTTGGGCACGAATACGCATTGGATGACTCATCCTCAACCCCCGCAGCCGCCTAAAGTGACTTTGATTTCTTTCACCGCCATCGTCCATATCCCTTCGGCTTTGACCAAAGCATAGACACGCGAGGTTTCAGCCATCTTAATGCGCGCTGCTACAAAGGATTCCGTGCGCGCGGTAAAAAAGAATTGAGCAGCTAAAGGATTAGGGTTTTTCTCAACCAGGATCGCGATCTGCTCAGCGCTTGAGGAAGATGAAACCACAACAGGCACCACAGCGCCATTTTCAGCAATTTCAGGGGCAGTGAATGTCAACGCTGAAGAAGTTTCCGCACCGCTTGCACCGAGCACTCTAAACACCGCATCAAGCGATTTTTCAGCAAATGCCGCCCGGCTCCACGCCTCCGCTTTTGCTGGTGCAATCAGCCCTACCGATGCCATCAACCCAAATACGCTAGCGAACCTCATCACTTCCCTTCGCTGATCATCCATTGCCTATTTACCCTTTTTCTTCAAAGTAGTTCAACCCCAATATTTCGCACGATGAAGGCGAAAAGGCCAAAACAAATCATGGTGAGAACAATGCTAGCACCAAGGGTAAGCCAAAAACCTATTCTGGGAAGCAGAGCGGGAAAAAGCAAAAACATGGGTAGCGTGGGAATGACGTACCAAAAGGTATAGTAGGCGTGCTGCGCGATCTTTTCATCACTCTGGTTTTCGAAATAAAGCCAACACAAGGTCAGGACTGTCATCAAAGGCAAAGCTGCAATGAATCCGCCTAATCGGTCGCTGCGTTTAGCAAGTTCAGAAATCAATACCACCATGCCAGCGGTCAGAAGGTATTTAGTGAATATCCAAGTCATCTCATCATTCCATATTAAAATGAGGGGGAATTGGATAGTGCAAAGCCCAATCGCCACTCTCTGATGAGAGTGGCTTATCGGACTTGAATCAACCCAATCAGGCTTTCACATTAATGATACTGCCAATGGAACCTGAGGGTGCTAGGGGCGTAGCAGAAGGTGCAGCTGCTGCAGGTGCTGCTTGAGCGGGGCCTGACCCATCATGATCGCCGTCAGAATCAACACCGGAAGATAAGGGTCGGGCTTTTGCTTGTGCGACAGGCATAGAGACCTGAGGCACAGAACTGCCAATCGTGTTAGACATAAGAATCCCCAATAGCCAAAAAAAGATGAGATGTATGGCTAGAACATCACATGGCTTATTACGGATTTATTCTCTAAACCTTTAATATGAAGCTTAGAAGATCGTCAGGTAAGACCATGAATACTAAATGGATTTATCACCCAATACTTGACTGAGCACCCCTGCGAGCAGGGCACCCACTATTTCAGCGGCCATAAACGGCAGTGCACTGTGCGGATCAATGCCTGCAAAACTATTACTTAACATGCGCCCAAAAACTGCAGCAGGATTCGCAAATGAAGTGGATGACGTGAACCAATAGGCGGCGCCGATATAGCAGGCCACCATTGCAGACACTTTAGCGCTCGGGGCCCTCAGGATCACCAATACCAATCCTGCTGTGGCTACCACTTCCGCGAGCCACTGCCCTTCACTCCATCTCATCTTTGTTGAAATTTGAATAATCGGCAAATCAAACATGGCATGCGCAAGCCAAGCTCCGAGTGCTGCCCCGATCATTTGCACTAGCACGTAAAGGATAAAATCTGAAAGCGGTAATTGCTTGCGCAAGACCATCACCATGCTCACAGCAGGGTTAAAATGGGCGCCACTAATAGGGCCAAATACTTCGATGAGTATAAAAAGGCCCCCAACAGTGGCTGCGGTATTGGCGAGTAGCGCAATGGCGATATTTCCATCCGCTAATCGCTCAGCCATGATTCCTGAGCCAATGACAATAGCAAGTAAAAGTGCCGTGCCAAGTAGTTCGGAAAACACTCGCTCAAATAACTGCGTCACGCTTAACTTTCCCCGATGCGAGCCAGTACTATTCTTAGGTCTGCATCGCTCATGGTATCCAAGGAAATATGAAGCAACTGGATCAATTTGTAGGCGATCGCCTGACGGGTCAGATCAAATGCACGCAATTTGGTTTCTTCGTTTCCTTCTGTTAATGAAGGATCCGGAAAGCCCCAATGGGCTTGCACGGGTGCCCCAGGCCAAAAAGGGCAAGGCTCGTTTGCTGCATTGTCGCAAACAGTGATCACCACCCGCATTTTTTCTGCTTCGGGTTGTGTGAATTCATCCCAGTTTTTGCTATGCAGCTTAGAAACATCAGCACCTACTGCGGAGAGCGCTTTCAGTGCAAAGGGGTTAGGAGCCGTAGCGGGAGTGCTGCCTGCACTAAAAGCACGGATATTCCGATGTTCC
Organism: uncultured Ferrovum sp.; assembly: GCA_903905585.1. GTDB lineage: Bacteria > Pseudomonadota > Gammaproteobacteria > Burkholderiales > Ferrovaceae > CAIVHB01. The sequence goes on from CAIVHB010000008.1 coordinate 6,242, forward strand.
CGTTGCGCCATCAGATTGAGCATACCCTCAGCCAAAATGCTGCGAGCGGAGTTGTGCGTGCAAAGAATCAGGATATTGTGTGTCATCATTTGATTTTGGCAGCTTATATAGAATAAAAGAGAATGGCCTCGAAATCATAAGCCAAACAGTAAAAAACATCAGAGTTATGGAGGCGGGGGTCGGCCTATAACACCACGGATACCAAGGCTTGCGGAGAGAATAACGTGGCTACGATGTGTAAAAAAAATAGTTGTTTTTTAGTAGGAAAAATAGTCGTTTTTTAGTAGGAAAAACAGTTCGCTGATTTTAACCCAGCTGTTTTTTTTGTTGGATTTTTGTTCTAACATTCGATCAATTTCTTCCATTGGAATCCGATTTGCACGATTCACCTTGATCACCCCTGCGCGGATATAACGAGTGATCGTTGCCGTCGAACGACCTAACATTTCAGCAGCACAATCGTGACTCACAAACCTCGGACGAGGATGAGAGCTGCCATAAAGTCTGATTGCTTCGAGCGCTATTGCGAGTCTCTCTTCCATATCCAAGTTCTCCTTTTTTTGATAAAAGTTCTAACGGTAATTTATTAAAATGGAATGTCATTAGCCAAGGCATCGAAACTCTGAGATTCCGAACCCGTAGACTTTGCGTAACTCTGCGACACTGAATCTGAGTTGCTAGACTTTCCTCCTAATAATGTGACCACCGTTCTACAGTCGCGCTCCCTATCTGATGGGTAA
>CAIVHB010000009.1 GCA_903905585.1 uncultured Ferrovum sp.
GGATGGCATCCAATTGCTCCAAGCCCCCGCGGACAAATTCCAGATTTCCTGAAATATCAGTAGCTTGCTCCGGGGAAAGGGTCGGCGGATCCAGATCGATTCCTATTACTTTACAGTTAGACTTGCTTGCCAAGACGGCTAGTTGCCCACCACCACAACCGAAATCGATCAGTGTCCCCTGCGTCGCCGTCAACTCATCGAGGATTCTGGAATAATATCGGCTTGATTGCGCAGAATTTGAAACGCTCTCGAAATTGATATCTAAACTCATGGGTTTGTCTTGCAAAGATTTCCGATAGATATTCAGAGGCACGCGGGGATTTCCACGCCGCCGCTCCCGCAGTTGTGCTGGATCGACTTACTGCTGATGTACGAACTGACCGATCGTCACGGCAACTTCCTGAATCTGTGCATCGCACATTTCAGGATAAATCGGGAGTGACAAGATTCGCGATTGGGTGAAATGCGCGTTAGGAAATTCTTCGACTTGGTGTCCATAGCGTCGATAGGCCGGTAAGAACGGTAATGCCACGGGATAATTGATCACCGTCGCAATGCCCTGCTTAGCGAGAAACTCTTTGAGCGCGTCGCGCTGTTCATGTTGAATCACATACAAATGCCAAACATGTTCGCGCGCCTCCGCAACCTGGGGCGTCCTGATGCTCGCAATACCGGCCAGCAATTCCGAATAGCGCTGTGCCTTTGCCTGACGCAGCTCGGTCCATTTGAGCAGGTGAGGCAATTTGACCGAAAGTATGGCCGCCTGAATGCCGTCGAGACGGCTGTTGATACCTTCAATTTGATGATCGCCTTTATTGAGACCACCATGACGCGCGAACATTGCCATCTTTTCGGCCAGTGCTTGGTCATTGGTTACAACTGCACCTGCATCACCCATAGCGCCTAAGTTTTTCCCAGGGTAGAAAGAAAAAGAAGCTGCATCACCAAATGTCCCCACCAGTTGACCTTTGTAGCGAGCAAGATGAGCTTGAGCGCAATCCTCCAACACCCAAAGATTATGCTTCTTAGCAATAGCCATAATGGCATCCATGTCCGCCGGCTGTCCATAAAGGTGCACCGGAATTATACCTACCGTGTTTGATGTTATCTTCTCCTCAATGCTCTTGGGGTCAATAGTAAATGTGTCAGTGTCCGTGTCGCAAAAAACCACTTTCCCACCAGCTTGAGTTATGGTTTCTGTCGTGGATATCCAAGAATGAGCGGGAGCCAGAACTTCGTCACCAGGTTTAACGCCTAAGGCGACCATTGCAATATAGAGGGAGTCCGTTCCATTAGCACAGGAAACACAGTGCTTGCGTTCCATTGCTTCGGCAAACATCTGTTCGAACTTATCAACATAAGATCCGCGAACAAATAGTGATTTTTGAATGACATCGCTGATCACGAAGTCAATTTCGTCTTTTATATTTTGATATTGAGCGTGAAGATCAACAAAAGGGATTTGATTATTCATGGTGTGGATTTTTAATCAGATAATTTCTTGATAAACTTGGCTGGGTTGCCGACATAGACTCCTGGGGCCTTTATGTCTTTAGTCACTACAGAGCCGGCACCAATAACAACGTTGTCGCATATAGTAACGGGGAGAATAGTGGCATTGCTCCCAATTGAAACGTTGTTGCCGATTTTTGTTTGCTTCCAGAGCGACTTATCACCCCTTGCTGGTCCACCCTTAACGAAGGTGTCATTGATAAACATTACACCATGACCGATGAAGCAATCTTTTCCTATGTCAACCAACTCACAAATGAAAGAGTGAGACTGAATCTTGGAGCGTTCACCGATATTCACGTCTTTTTGAATTTCAACAAAAGGTCCAACAAAGACGTTACTACCGATCGCACACCCATAAAGGTTCACTGGGTTGACGACAGTCACGCTATCGCCAAACTTGACATTGACAATCGTGGCCTCTTTAATTATTGGTTGGTTCAAAATGAGCCCCCAAGCTTGCAATGCCTTGGCCGGAAGCGTAAATGGACTTCCTTACCTGTTTCAATTGATTCATATATTGCGTTGATGAGCTCAAGGCTCTTCCTTCCGACAAGTCCATCAACGAGATGCGGACCATTGTTGCTAATACAGTCGACGACATATTCATAGTAGGCTTGGTGCCCGAAGCCATATACATTTGGTGGGTTGACGGAGTATTTTTCCATAACATCATCGTCGCCAGGCTTAGCCTCTACAAAATTCCAAGTCTTCATCTTATTGACAGCAAACCCAGCAATTTCCACCGTTCCACCTTCACCCAACATTGAAATTGACCCTTCCAGATCGTTTGGGCGTGTTGCCGTAGTTGCCTCAATGACTCCGAGTGCACCATTACGGAACTTGAGTGTGACCACAGCTGTGTCTTCAGCTTCGATATTAGCCAGTGCCGTTGTTCCGCGTGCGAACACACTTTCGACATCGCCCATCATCCATTCGAGCATGTCAACGTGATGGCTTGCTTGGTTTGTCAAAACGCCACCATCCATTGCCCAAGTTCCGCGCCATGGCGCTTGATCGTAGTAGTCTTGGGGACGACACCAACGCACGCGGACAGTACCCAGAACCAACTTTCCAAATCGCCCTTGCTCGAGCGCTTCACGCAATTTCACAACTGGAACATTAAATCGATTTTGCTTGACGACAAACAGCTTCGCACCAGTCTTATCACAGGCTTGAATCATCGCGTCGGCATCATCGAGCGTTAAAGCCATGGGTTTTTCTACTACGATGTGTTTCCCGTATCGAGCTAGGTCAACCACGTTCTTGGCATGATTTCCACTTTCGGTCAGAACGACC
>CAIVHB010000010.1 GCA_903905585.1 uncultured Ferrovum sp.
GACGGTTATCTTTTTTCGGGTCTTTCTTGCGCATTGGACGCGGCATGATTTACTCCAGTTCTTTTTTCCAGGCGGTGGCGTGTAACACGACCACACTACTTTTAACAGTTCGGCGAGTGAGGAATCCTCTCACTACCACAGCTTGATCTCGCGGTATTTCTGCGAGTTGCATTGCGATTTCACCCAGGGCCAAAACAGGAAGTTTCAGATTCACTGTTCTGGTTTCACCGGCTTCGATTTGTTGTGATTGATGTTCTAACTCAAACGTTAACAAAGGAAGACCCGCGGGGGTGTAACGCAAGGGTTCGAGCTGGGCAATGACGCCACTAAACGTCAGCTCATTCCGACTCACATTGCGGGGATGCCGCCAAACTCCATGTTGTCGCGAGACGGTGATTTCTTCTCTTCACGCATCATAGGAGACGGTGCGGTCACGGCTTCGTCCATACGGACGGTCAGGTGGCGCAACACGGCATCGTTGAAACGGAAAGCATTTTCGAGTTCATTGAGAACGGCTTGCTCGCATTCAATGTTCAAGAGCACGTAATGTGCTTTATGAATTTTTTGAATGGGATAAGCCAATTGACGACGGCCCCAGTCTTCTAAGCGGTGAATGGCCCCACCGCCGGTAGAAACCATCGCGCGGTAGCGCTCGATCATGGCGGGGACTTGCTCGCTCTGATCGGGGTGAACGATAAATACAATTTCATAATGGCGCATACAATCTCCTTATGGGATGTCTCTTTCCCTAAATGAAGGATTTAGGGCAGGCAGACGTACCTGCCCGCATGCGAACGGGTCAGGCAAGGGTTAACATAACCCACGATTATGCTTGCAAATCATGATTTAAGCAATCTAATGCTGAATCTATTACTAATAGCCAGCTCAATCTACGGCGCCACGTCCTGGCTACAACTGCAACTATTCGCCAGAGCGAGCGCTGCGGCTAAGATCCATACCTCGCTCATTAAGATAGTGCGCTTCTTCTTCGGCGCGCCTCATACAAGCAAATGCCGGCTGCGACTGAAACGTTCAGGCTCTCAACAGAACCATACATCGGGATTTTGACTAAAGCATCGCAAGTCTCGCGCGTAAGGCGGCGCAGTCCGTCACCTTCGGCCCCCAGCACAATCGCAGTCGGTCCAGAAACATCGACCTTGGTCAGTTCTTCGGTAGCCTGATCATCGGTCCCGATGACCCTAACGCCGGCATCTTGCAACTCACGCAGACAGCGCGCTAAATTGGTAACGGTAATATAGGGAACGGTATCCGCCGCACCTGAAGCTACTTTCTGGACGGTAGCGGTTAAAGCAACGGCTCTATCCTTAGGCGCCACGACCGCATGCACGCCCATTGCATCCGCTACCCGCAAGCAAGCCCCAAGATTATGTGGATCTTGCACACCGTCTAAAATAAGTAACAAGAGATCAGGGCCGATCTGATCCACCAAATCAACAGGATCATGCAATTGCGGCAAAGGCTCTGCCATCGCCACGACACCCTGATGTCGCCCTCCCCCTGCCAACCCCCCCAAACGATCCGGCTCCACTTGCAACACCCGAATACCTTTTTCATTGGCGCTAGCCAGCAGATCTTTAAGCCGCGCATCTTGACGAGAGCGATCCACATAAATCTCTTGAATAGTGCTGGCGTGATGACGCAAGCGGCTAGCAATGGCATGAAAGCCAATCAATGTTTCGGGTTTAGCCATTTAAGGGCTCCTTCTTTTTAGCAGGCGCACGACGCGCGCGGGGCTTCTTAGGTTTTTCCGCAGAAGCAGAATCAGGGGGGGCCTCGATGGGTGCAAAATCAATTTTGGTAGTTTCTAAATCTACCCGAACAACCTTGATCCACATCCTATCGCCCAAGCGCCACCGCTTTCCGCTGCGCTCGCCCAAGAGCTGATGCCGCGTGGGATCGTGATGAAAGTAGTCTTTACCAAGCTCAGAAATATGTACTAAGCCTTCAACATGAATATGGTCTAGGCTCACGAATAAACCAAAATGGGTGACCGCACTCACCGTGCCTTCATATTCTTGGTTGATGTGATCTTGCATAAACCAAGCCTTCAACCATTGCTCTACATCGCGCGTCGCTTCATCGGCGCGGCGCTCGGTGGCTGAACAATGATTACCAATATCTACCCAAGAACCGGCTGAAGAGCCTGGAGCATAAGTCGCCCCCGCCAATACTGCTCTGATTGCACGATGAACAAGCAAATCTGGATAACGACGGATCGGTGAGGTGAAATGGGCATACGCCTCATACGCCAATCCAAAATGCCCTAAGTTTTCTGGGCTATAACGCGCTTGCTGCAAGGAACGCAGTAAAACTGTTTGCAGCAGATCGCGATCAGGGCGATCTTGGATTTTGTGAATCACTTCAGCATAGTCGCGGGCCTTAGGTTCCGTTCCACCCCCTAAGTGCAAACCCACCTCACCCAAAAACTGCCGCACGACCTCTAATTTCTCAGGCGTGGGCCCCGGATGAATACGGTATAGCGTGGCGTGCTTATGGGCCGCCAAGAAATCCGAAGCGCAGACATTGGCTGCCAACATACATTCTTCAATGATCCGATGTGCATCGTTACGAATCACGGGAACAACTTCAGAAATCTTGCCCTGATCATCAAAAAGCATCTGGGTTTCAGTCGTCGCAAAGTCAATCGCCCCTCTTAATGCGCGGGCTTTAAAAAACGCACGATAAACCTTATCCAGCATTTTAAGATGCGGCAGAATCTCTTTTCTTTCCTCGGGCACCATTTGGGACTTTGCCGTGAGCAGCCCAGCCACCTCGGTATATGTCAACCTTGCCTTAGAGTGCATGATCGCTGGATAAAACCGGTAGCGATTGATTTCGCCAGCTTGGCTCACCGACATCTCACAGACCATACATAAGCGATCTACCAGAGGATTCAGCGAACATAGCCCGTTTGACAATTCCTCAGGCAGCATCGGAATCACACGGCGCGGAAAATATACGCTATTTCCTCGGTTGTAAGCCTCTTGGTCTAGGGCATCGGCCGGTTTCACGTAGTGCGATACATCGGCAATGGCCACCATCAACCTAAATCCCTTGCCCTCCGCTTCACAAAACACGGCATCATCAAAATCCTTGGCCGTCTCGCCATCAATCGTGACTAAAGGCAAAGTGCGAACATCCACGCGCCCCTCTAAATCCCTGTTTTCTACTTTTTTGGGCAACTTTTCAGCGAGTTTCAAAGCTTCGGGAGGAAAGGCATGCGGCAGCGCATGTTTTCGCAGTGCAATCTCTACTTCCATGCCAGGATCGGCGTAGTTACCTACAATTTCGACGACTTTAGCGATAGGTTCGGCGTTTTTTGAGGGTTGTGTGAGCAATTCAATCATCACTACCTGCCCGGTTTCTGCGCCCATATTTTGGCCAGGGGCTACCAATATGTCTTGGCTGATGCGTCGATTCTCAGCCACGGCAAACATCACCCCATGCTCGGAATGCAGTCTGGCAATTAAACGGTTATTGGCTCGCTCTAAAACCTCAGTGATAAACCCTTCCCGTCTTCCACGCTTATCCACCGCTCCTGCTCGGACAAGCACGATATCTCCGTGAAGGGCTTTATGCATTTCTTTAGGGCCCAAAAAGAAATCGCCAGAAAGATCTTCTGGAATAGCAAAACCAAAACCATCGGGGTGCCCTTCAACGCGAGCCTTAATGAGGTCCAGCTTGGCCGGGATACACAGTGCATTCCTGCGGTTACGCATCAACTGGCCTTCGCGCTCCATAGCCCGCAGGCGCCGAGAGAAAGACTCTTCTTCCTCAGGAAGAATATCCAGCTTAACTTGAAGGTCTTCTATTTCTACAGGAATCCCTGCAGTTTCAACGCATTCAAGGATAAATTCCCGGCTGGGTAAGGGTTCAGGGTACTTTTCGCGCTCACGGGCGAGATGGGGATCTTGGCTGCGCAGTGAACTGGCAGCAGATCTTGAGCCCTTTTCGGGCAACTTTCTTGGCAATGTAGGGTGATCCTTCGAATGGGGGTTTCAGTGCTGTCCCACCGGCAGCTTTACGTGCTAGTGTAACAGGCTTCCTAATCTTGCTTATTAAGGTGAATTTTTCAATACATTTAGATTGAAAAATAAATCTGACATCACAAAAAAAATATTTTGAAGTCTAAAGTTTATTAATCTTGGTGCCGTTAGCGCTGAAGTACGGGGAATTTTATCAACGATTTCCAGAAATTAAAGAATTAAGACATCTTTTATTACTGTTTCTTAAGCTTTTTTTTGTACTTTCGCACCTCATTAAACAGAACTGATCTGAATATCCAATTAACAGCGAAGATTTAATCTAAAATTATGTCAACAAGTATTATTTCCTACGCTTCTTCCGCGCAAATAGCTCAGTTAAGCGCGTCTCAGATCAGTTCGCTTCGCACTGACTCAATTCTGAACTTCACAACAGCCAATATCATTGGTTTAACCACTGCTGATATTCGACTTTTCGGTTCAGCACAGCTCACAGCTTTCACAACAGATCAACTCAATGGACTGACGACACTTCAATTTCAAGCATTCAGTGCAACTGAAGTCGGGCAATTTACTACCTCTCAGCTCAATGCTTTTACCTCAAATCGTTTTGGCGCTCTTACAACTGCTGAAATTCAAGGTCTTACAACTGATCAGTTAACCACACTCACCACAGCCCAGGCCTCTTTGGGTTTTACAAGCACCCAACTAAACGGCTTGACTGCAACTCAATTTGCAACAATCACCACCGTCGATCTGAGTGCACTCACCACAACGCAGTTCAGCCAGATCGCTACCAAGCAGTTGGCTAACCTGTCCACCACGCAGATCTCTCAGCTCAGTACCGCTCAGATCTCTATTGGCATGTTCACCGACCAGCTCAATGGCTTGAGTGCAACCCA
>CAIVHB010000011.1 GCA_903905585.1 uncultured Ferrovum sp.
GGTTCTACCAATACGATGCACATAGTCTTCAGCGACATGCGGTAAATCATAATTGAATACATAGGGCAGGTCTTCTACATCAAGTCCGCGCGCAGCAATGTCCGTTGCAACAAGAATCTTCACTTCACCCGCTTTAAAATTATTCAGGCTTTCTTCTCGACCTTGTTGCGTTTTATCACTATGAATGGCGGCCGCATGAATGCCATCGCGAATCAGTTGCGAACATAATTTATTGGCCCCTTGCTTGGTCCCACAAAATACAATCGCTTGCGGAATAGCAAACTCGCGAATCAAATGCACGAGTGCATCTTTTTTGCGGGCATCAGGAACCGAGTAAACCCGCTGCTCAACGAGCTCTGCGGTTTGATTGCTGCGTGCCACCTCAATCGTGACAGGATTCGTCAAGAAATCATCAGCCAAACGTTTAATCTCATTCGAGAACGTAGCAGAGAACAATAAAGTTTGGCGATCAGCGGGAAGCAGTTGCAAGATGCGTTTGATATCTGGAATAAAACCCATATCCAACATTCGGTCGGCTTCATCCAACACCAAAATACTGGCCGTGCCCAAGCGCACGGTTTTGTTATTCACGTGGTCCAGCAAACGCCCTGGAGTCGCCACTAAAATTTCCACACCAGACTGTAATGCCTTGACTTGGGGATCCATCGGCATTCCACCGTAAATCACACTCGAGCGAACAGGCAAGTATTTGCTGTAAGACTTCACGCTTTCTTCCACCTGTACCGCAAGCTCTCGCGTAGGGGTCAGGATCAAACAACGAATCGGGTGCCGAGCGGGAGAAGGGCTGGTGTTGGCGTTAGGCTGCACTCTTTGCAAGATAGGCAAGGTAAAACCTGCCGTCTTTCCTGTCCCCGTTTGCGCAGCAGCCAATACATCTCTCCCACCCAGTATCACTGGAATGGCTTGGGCTTGGATTGGGGTGGGCGCTTCGTAGCCCATATCAAGCAGCGCGCGCAACAACTCGGGGGATAAACCGAGTGACTCAAATGACATGCCGTAAATTCTCCGCTAAGCCTCTGATTGTACATGGGCTGCGGCTTCCCCGCTTGGATGACCAAACTGCAGTGCCGCGAGGTGAGCATATAAGCCAGCCTTTTCAACTAGGCTGGTATGCGTGCCCTCTTCTACTAAACGCCCTTCTTCCAGCACCAAGATGCGGTTGGCCTTTTGCACCGTTGCAAGCCGATGGGCAATGATCAATGTCGTTCGGCCTTGCATTAAGCGCTCTAAAGCCTCCTGAACCAGTCTCTCGCTCTCCGCATCCAAGCTACTGGTTGCCTCATCCAGCAAGAGAATTGGACGATCTGCAAGCAACGCTCTAGCAATCGCAATTCGAGCGCGCTGCCCCCCGGATAGGCGCACACCTCTCTCTCCTAGCCAGGTATTCATACCTTCAGGTAATTGATCAATAAACTCCATCGCACAGGCTGAATGGCAGGCTTCCTGGATTTCTAAATCGGTGGCATCCGGTCGGCCATAACGCACATTATCGAACACACTGGCAGCGAAGATCGCGGGTTCTTGCGGAACCACGGCCATATATTTTCTTAACTCACGCCCACCCAGTTGTTCGGACTCCACACCATCAATCAAAATCCTTCCTGAATCAGGACGGTAAAAACGCATGAGCAATTGAAACACCGTTGTTTTACCAGCACCTGAGGGCCCGACCAACGCAACACTTTCACCTAACCCTATTTTTAGATTTAAATGATCCAGCGCATAACGATCAGGACGCGAAGGATAGTGAAAACACACATTCTCAAAAGTGACTTCTCCTCGAACAGGCTTGGCAAGAATCCAGGGCACAAGCGGTTCAGGAATATCGGGTACAGCATCCAGTATTTCAAAGAGCCGCTCCGTCGCTCCTGCCGCACGCTGAAGATCACCTAAGGTTTCGCTGACTGCGCCCACTGAACCTGCCACAACCACGGCGTAAAACACGAAAGAAGATAATTCACCCGCGCTAATGCGGCCGGCAATCACATCATGTCCGCCCACCCAAAGAATCACCCCCACCGCTCCAAACACCAACAAGATAACCATCGCTGTTAGCAAGGAGCGTTGCCGAATACGCTCCTTTGCTGCTTCAAAAGCGCCCTCGACCCGTGATCCAAAAAACGTTCTATCGATATCCTCATGGCAATAGGCTTGAACAGTGCGTATTTCATGTAAGGTCTCATCGATATAACTACCAATGTCCCCTACTTTTTCCTGACTGGTTCTGGAAAGTTTCCGAACGCGACGCCCAAATATAATGATGGGAATGATCGTCACGGGAATAATAGCCATCACAAAAAGGGTGAGTTTCAGACTGGTCGTCATGAGCAAGACCAACCCACCAATGCCTAGCAAACTATTCCGTAAAGCAATCGAAACCGAAGAACCAATGACTGATTCGATCAGCGTCGTATCATTGGTGAGGCGCGAAATCATCTCGCCCGTCCTCACCGTCTCAAAATAGCCAGGACTAAAATCCAGCAAGCGACTAAAGACGGCACAGCGCAGATCTGCCACCACTCTTTCACCCAGCCAAGAGACTTGATAAAAACGTAGAAATGTTGCCGCTGCTAATATTGCAACCACCAACAACAACCCAACCAAAGCCTGATCAAGGAAGGCGGGGCCACCATGAGATCCAAAACCCAAGTCAATGACACGACGTAAGCCCTGTCCAATGGCCAATACGCCACACGCTGCGACAATCAGAGCGAGTCCCGCAAGCAGTACTCTGAGTCTGTAGGGATACAGAAAGGGCCAAAGACGCATCAGCCCAAATACATTTTTTTTTGCCGCAGTAGAACGCTCTTCTAGATGGTCTCTTCGCATTAAAGGGTGAATACCGTTGAGCCCGTGGTCTTACGTGCTTCAAGATCACGGTGTGCCTGCGCAGCCTCGCTAAGAGGGTAGTGCTGATGAATAAACAGCTTGACCTGACCCGAAATCACCACATCGAATAAGTCTGAAGAAATACGCTCTAAATCTTCGCGTTGCGCCGTGTAAGTAAACAGAGTTGGCCGGGTAATGAACAGCGATCCCATCTTGGCCAATAAACCGAGATCAAAGGGTGGTACTGGACCGGATGCAGCGCCATACAGCACCATTGTGCCTAGTGGAGCCAAACACTCTAAAGATTGCATAAACGTATCGCGCCCAATCGAGTCATACACCACAGGTACTTTTTGCCCATGCGTGATTTCCATGACGCGCTCTTGAAAATTTTCACGGGTGTAAACAATCGGGTGAGTACAGCCATGGCTGCGCGCCAACTCTGCCTTATCATCACTGCCCACTGTGCCAATGACATTGACACCTAATGCCTTGGCCCACTGACATAAAATTAATCCCACCCCCCCCGCGGCGGCATGTACCAAAATCGTCTCACCCGCTTTAACTGGATAAGTGCGCTTTAACAGGTACTGAGCCGTCATCCCCTGCAACATCATTGAAGCCCCTTGCTCAAAACTGAGTGCATCGGGCAGTTTCACCAATCGATCCGCAGGAATGACTCTGCGCTCAGAATAGGCGCCCAAAGGGCCTCCCGCATAGGCCACACGATCCCCCACCTTAAGATGACTCACACCCTCTCCTAAGGCTTCCACCACACCCGCAGCCTCGAGACCCGGCGTAGCAGGGCATGGAACGGGATACGTTCCACTGCGGTGATACACATCGATATAGTTCAATCCTACTGCATGATGTTTGAGTAGTGCCTCACCCACTCCGGGCAACGCCACATCGACCTCTTCCCATACCAAAACCTCGGGGCCACCTTGTGCATGCATTCGTATAGCGTGAGTCATGTCATTATTTCCTTATCCAGATCTTCAATATGTTCAAAGCGCCCAAAATGCAAAAGCACCGCAGGCAAAATCAATAAATTCAGCAGGGTTGAGGTCAGCAAACCGCCCACAATAATACTCGCCATCGGACCTTCAATCTCTCTTCCAGGTTCCCCACTTCCCAGTGCCAGCGGTAATAAGCCAATAGCGGTGACAAGAGCGGTCATGAGAATAGAAGGCAAACGCTCAGCTGCACCCTTGCGAGCCGTTTCAGCATTCCAAGCTAAACCTTCCACGCGGGTCAAATATTGATAATGCGAAACCAACATGATGGAATTGCGCAAGGTAATCCCAAACAAGGTCACAAATCCCACCAAGGAACCCAAAGATAACCAGCCGCCCGTCATCAACACGGCGATCACGCCCCCCATCAAGGCAAAAGGTAAATTGAGTAAAGTAATCAGCAAAGGACGGATACTGCCAAAAGCCAAATACAGGAGCAGAACAATTCCAAAAGTACACAGCAGGGATTGCAAAATCAGATCTTGACGGGCTTGCGCTTGCGCCTCGGCATCACCCGAAAAGACAACATAATTTCCCGAAGCGAGGTGGGCTTGTACGGCGAGTTTTTGACGTGCCACTCTGGTAAATTCGGTCAAATCTCTTCCCACTACATTGGCCGTCACGGTCTGCACACGCTTACCCGCCAGATGCAAAATTTTATAGCGGCCATCACGCTGACTCAGTTGCGCCAGTTCTGACAATGGCACCTGCCTGCCTTCTGGCGTACTGATCAAAAAACGCCCTATCGCATCCAAAGATTCCCGCTCATGCGGCACCGCCTTCAACACAATGGGAATCGCGCGTTGTTGCTGATGCACTTCGCCCACCTGCCTGCCCTGTAAGGCCACTTGCAAGGTCTCCATCACATCCCCCACCTTCACTCCATAAGCCTCTAAGCGCTCAGGTCTGAATCGAATAGAAAACTCTGGGAACCCCGGTGGCGCCTGTAATTGCACGTCACTCGCCCCAGGTATCTCAGCTAAGACTTGAGCAACTTGCCTCGCATCTGTATCAAGCGAATCCAGATTAGGGCCATGAATGTTCACCACCACTGAAGCCGCATAACCCGCAACGGTTTCTTCAATGCGTTCGGTTAAAAAAGTATTCACAGCAAAATTACCACCAGGGAACTGCCCTGCTTTACCTTGCTGACCAATCAGATTGCGGATGCTACTGAGTACGCGCGTTTGGCCTTTTCCATCAAGAGGATCAAGCTCCACTTCAAACTCGCTATAGTGCACACCTGCCGTATCTGCGCCATTGGTGGCTCGCCCTACCCACTGCGCCACACTGCGTACACCAGGAATGGCTCGAAGCGACGCAGAGAGCCGATCTCCCACTCTTAGTGTTTCACGCACTGAGCTACCCGGCGTCAGTGTCATGTGAACGATGAAATGCCCCTCTTTCAGGGGTGGAATAAATTGCCCCTCAAAAAAAGGCAACAATGAAATTCCCATCGCCAATAGGATGGCCGTCACCGTCAACACCCGGCGTGGCCTCTGATCAATCAAGGCTAGCAACCCAACATATCGCGGACGAATCCAAGCAATGAGAGGCGGTTCAGCGCTCTTGAGCCCACTGTTACCCAGTAATAAAAGCGATAGGGCCGGAGTCAGCGTCACCGCGACCACCAACGAGGACATAATCGCCAAAATATAAGCGAGTCCCAGTGGCGCAAACAGTTTGCCCGCAACCCCCGAAAGCGTTAGCAAAGGGATAAATACCAGGGCCACAATAAAGGTGGCATACACCACCGAGCTGCGGACCTCCAAAGAAGCCTGATACACCACCTCAGATAAAAGTAAAGGTTGTGCACGTTGTCGATTTTCACGCAAGCGCCTGAAGATATTTTCGGTATCAATGATCGCATCATCCACCACCTCGCCCAACGCAATCGCCAAACCGCCCAACACCATGATGTTGAGAGAAACGTGAAAACTTTGCAGTATTAAAATGGACGAAAGCAAAGACAAAGGAATGGCTGTGGCCGAGATCAGTGCAGTCCGCGCATTAAATAAAAAGATGGCCAGCACAACAACCACAAGAACCGAACCTATCGCAATATCGCTCTGCACATTGCCAATAGCGATATCAATAAAATTTGCAGGTCTGAACATACGGGCTTCAATCTCAACCCCCTGTCCCTTGAGCAAAGGAGCAATATCCGCTAATGCGTTTTCAACCGATTGCGTGACCGCCTTGGTATTGGCCCCCAATTGCCCCTGCACCATGAGAAATATGCCGGGCTGCCCATTGATCGACGCACCGTTAATCGTCGGAGCGGGCGCCTGGCGAACCACTCCAATATCTCGAAACCGCACTGGCCCATCAGGACGTTGCAGAATAATACGTTTAGCCAATGATTCAATACTATCTGGCGATCCTTCCAATTGAATCACCAAACGTTGATTGGGACCTTCAATATATCCCGAAGATTCTGTCTTTCCTGCAGCCCTCAGCGCAGTGAGCACATCCAGCACAGTAAGACGCCGCGCAGCCAATCGCTCTGAATCCAGTTGGACTTGCCACTGGGTTTCCTCCCCACCAAACACATTGATATCGGCCACGCCTTCAGCAGCTAATAACAGTGGCCGCAAACTGGTATCCACTAAACTTCTTAATTCCATTAGGCCAAGCTTATTATTTCCTAAATTTTTAGGATGCAAACCAATTCCTAAAATCGTACTAGCGGATGAAGTCAGCGGAGTCATTGCAGGGTTGATCCCAGCAGGCAACAGGGCGACCAAACCACTCATTCGCTCTGCAACAAGTTGGCGATTACGATAAATATCGGTGCCATCTGCAAATACCAGCGTGACCACACTCAGCCCAGGAATAGACTGCGATCGCAAGGTATGTAAGCCGGATACCCCGCTGAGCATCGCCTCAATCGGACGTGTCACCAAGGTCTCGACTTGCTCGGCAGAAATTCCGGGCGCTTCAGTCTGAATGACCACCTGAACGGGAGAAAATTCAGGAAATACATCTAAACTCGCTCTACCCAGTGACAGCATGCCGGTCGCAAACAATGCAAGTGCCAAGGCCACCACCACCCCAGGGCGCAACGTGGCGAAACGTACTAAATAGGCAATCACAAAAAGACCTTAATCGCCGTTTTCATTACGAATCTGAGTTCGCGACTCTTCTGAGAGCAGCAACTGCGCACCCTGAATCACCACCAAACTATCTGAAGCAAGCGCGCTCTCCAACTGCCACCCCCCCACTACAGGTGCGCCTAATTGCACTGCCCTGCGCTGAAAATCATCTTCATCAATTTGAACAAATATCCATGACTGACCTGCTTGCCACACCACGGCAGATTCCGGGATACGCGCCTTACCCGAATGCTTAAGACCAGCAGGAATCAATCGCACACGTTGCCCAGTTCTCAACTGTTTTGCAGGCGCCAACCAAAACCAAGTGGCTTTTCCTGTTCCAAGTTCCGCCTGAGGTGCTACACCTAACCGTCGAGCAGACATTTTGATTTCGGGTTGCTCTGCTAATGCAACCGTAGCGTCATTAAAACGCCCCTCAGCGATCAGTAGCAAGCGGCTCTCTCCCGTCAATACCGATGATAAAGCTCCCCCCTTTGCATCTTCCAGCGCTAGCACTAAATCATTACCCCACTCCGCTCTGATCACATCTTTAAGGGTATCCCGGGCACTTCGTGCAGCCTTTCTTTTTTGTTGTGCTTCATCTAAATCATGCTGCGCCTGATCCACCGCCTTTTTAGCAATATTGGCACCCTCACGCCAAAGCAGAGAGAGGCGATCGAATTCTTGTTGCGCCCGATCTACCAGCAAACCCGCTTGCACAATCTCCTGCTGTGCTTGATCTAATTTCATGCGCGCCTCGGTGAGACCCGATGAAGGTAACACCACACCCCAAGCCACCGCTTCTATTGACGCCTCTGCAGCACTTAAACGCTCCACTTTAATATCACTTGCTTTTTGCATTGCGACTGGAATGTGTAATTGCAAAGATTCAGCGGCATTGTGGTCGCCCTCTTCTTTATCTTTCGAATTCTGCCCTTTCGTCTGAGAGACTAATTGAGGCGCGCGATCCAGAAAAACAAAAGCAGGCCTGAGAAGCAATATCACAATCGCAATAGCCTGAACAATTAAAACGAACCAAAGAATCATTCTCTTCATTGCGGTCCTCTTACAAAAATCGTAGAAAGCGGCTGTTGCAACACATCCTCTAGATGAGCCAAACTTTTTTGATAAACAAGTTCTGCCTCCAAAGTTTGAGATTGAGCATTCATTGCTTTTTGTTCTGACTCAAAGCCCTGAAGCGGGTCTACCTCACCTAAACGAATACCTAGCTTGACTTGATCCAGAGCGCGTTCGCTCCATTGCTGTGCAAGCCTTATATCCTTCAGCCTATCCCGCGCAGCCGTGCAATCTAAATGCGCTCGAGCTAATTCCTGTAAAACCAGTTCCTGAGTGGCAAGAAGCGCTTGGCCCTGCGTATCACGTTCGGCTGAAGCAGTATCTACCGCTGCCTTGTGCGCAGCAGGAAGGGTAATGGGTAAACCCAACCCCAATCTAATGCGATGATCACCTTGATCCCACTCATAACCCGGCCGCACACTAATCTCGGGATACTGTTGCGCTATCTCCAATCGCAATTTGGCATCAGCAAGGGCATAACGTACTTCGGCTTCTTTTAAATCCAATCGATTATTGAGTGCGAGTTCCTGCATTTTTTCTAAAGAGAGCGCCAAAGCTTGAACGGACATCGCCTCCCAATCTAATGCCTTTAGGTGAGGGAATTGATCGGTGTCAGGCGGCAAATGAAGTGATGCACGCAACTGAGCTTGTTGGCTTACAAATGCTCGATGGGCCTCAGCACATTCATTTTCACTAAGCTTTAGGAGATTTTGAGCCACTTGCAAATCTCCTCGACCTTGTAAACCTGCTTCAACGCGCCGGCTAATAAAAGAAAGCTGTGTGCGCAATGTCTCTAGCTGTTGTTCCGCTAATCTCTCCCGGCTTTGGGCGGCAAAATACGCAATCCATGCAGTGCGTAAAACCAAGCGGCCTCTCCAACCGCTGCTGACAACCCCCAAGCGCGCCAGTGCAACCTGCTCCGTTGCCAGTTGTGTTTTTGCCGCGCGGCGATCCGCATCAGGTAAAACAAACTCAAAACCGATTCCCCATGTCCAAGGTTGAGGACGAGCGGGCTCAGTCAATGAGTGGTGATCGGCCAAAACATCTAACTGCAAGGCTTTAGGACTGAGTAGGACTCCACTTGAAGAAATGGCCTCTCTCCAATGTGCTTCTGATACCGCCATATCTGGATTAAAAAAAGTTGAGACCAGTGCTAGCGTTTCAAAATCCCATGCCTGATCTTGAATAGGTAGAGTCTTACCCGCGCTATTGAGAAAGTCTTTAAGCGCCTCACTATCCAAGCGCCGAGCAGTAAAAGTACTGCGTGCATTTTCTTGACCAGAAGATCTTTTCACATAAGGCAATGGCGAAGAACAGCCCACCAAAATCAGCGCTAGAGCTAAGCAGCCCGAGAGCTTTTTAGGGTATCTAAGCTGCATCTGCCTCATGGCACTCTGGAATCTTAATGATAATCGAGGCAACACGATGGGAAGTAAGTGAATAAGATAATGAAGCAGTTTACCCTGTGTCATTGCTAAGCCGAAGCCCCGCGCATTCGGGCATACTTTTTATTCCATGAATGATTTAGTCCATCCAAACTACATTGGTCGGTTCGCCCCGTCCCCTAGCGGTCCTCTGCATCAAGGCTCGCTCGTTGCTGCCCTAGGCAGTTGGTTGGACGCTCGCCACCATCAAGGAAAATGGTTGTTGCGAATTGAAGATCTCGATACCCCTCGCAATCAACCCGGCGCTGAGGAACAGATTCTGCAATGCCTTAGGGTGCATCACTTACAGTGGGATGGCGATGTGATTCGACAAAGTGATCGCCTGCCCCTTTATCAATCGGCAATTAAGCAGCTTAGCCAAAAAGATTTAGTGTTTCCCTGCGCCTGCTCGCGCCGCGAGATAGAAGAACACGGCGGCATTTACCCCGGCACCTGCCGAGAAGGCGTTTCCGAAGGTAAAGTGGGACGCGCCATACGTATTCGCTGTCCGGATATCACCCTACACATGAATGATCGTGGATTGGGTCCCCAATCAGAACAGATTGCTCAAACCACTGGCGACTTTATAGTAAAGCGAACCGATGGCGTGTATTCTTATCAGTTGGCAGTGGTGGTTGATGACATTGAACAAGGTGTGACACAGATTGTTCGTGGCGCCGACCTTCTATCCTCTTCGGCGCGGCAGTTGTTTTTATATTCTGCTTTGACAAAGACCCCACCCGCCTATCTTCATCTCCCACTTGTGCTCAGTTCAAATGGCCAAAAGTTGAGCAAACAAAATCTCGCCCCTGCTTTGAATCATCAAAGCCCGATTCAAAATATTCTGAATGCTTTGCAGGCTTTGCAGAGGGCGCTGAATGCACCCATTAAAGAGGCTCCCACCGCATCATTACAAGACTTGCTAGCATGGGCCATCGAACATTGGAATATTCCGCTGTACCCCTCAGCACATGGGATTTGGAGTGCAGATCAGATGGAATGGCGTCAGGATCCATTACTCTCTTTCAGTGATCCCTCTCCCAGGTCAGCGTCTTGAAACCTTCCTCTTCTCCTTCTTCGCCTAACCCACCTCAAGCGCTGTTGCACCCACTAGATCGCTGGGCCCCCGCTCTCTTTGTCCTTCTTTGGAGCACAGGCTTTATTGCGGGTAAGGCAGGGGTCGCAGACTCTGGCCCCTTTCATCTGGTTATGATTCGCTTTGCCATCGCTTCAGTACTGTTGTTCAGTTTTGCCTTTCTCACGCGCGCCCCGTGGCCCAAGCAGTCTCAAGATATCCTGCATATCATCATCGCTGGACTGTTGGTTCACGCAGGGTATATAGGCGCTGTATTCACAGCCCTTCACCAGGGGGTCACGGCGGGCCAAATTGCTATGATCGTAGGCCTGCAACCACTCCTCACCGCTTTATGTGCGTCCTGGCTTCTCAACGAAACCGTAGGATTGCGGCGCTGGCTAGGTTTGCTTACAGGATTGCTCGGCGTGGGCTTAGTCATCTCACCCAGATTGACGCACGGCATTTTCACAGCCGAAGCGACATTAGGAATGCCAGCAGCCTTATTTGCATTGTGTTCCATCAGCATTGGCACGATCTACCAAAAACGCTTTTGTCAGGGGATGGATCTTCGCAGCGGGGGCGCTATTCAATACGCCGCGTCGTCGCTGGTCATTTTTTTCCTCATTGGGGCAGATGACCCGGCACCAGAATGGACTGCGCGCTTGATCTTTGCTCTGAGCTGGTTAGTTTTAGTTTTATCCCTAGGCGCAATCGGTTTACTCTATCGATTGCTGGAGCATGGTGAAGCAAGCAAAGTAGTCACTTACTTCTACCTTGTTCCGCCGGTTACTACCTTACTGGGGGTGATTTTGTTTGGTGAATCGTTGACTGTGCTCACCGTAATCGGTACAGCGCTGGTGAGTATCGCGGTGGCGCTCGCGGCCTAGTCTAGAAACTTCACCCACTCTTCGAGCGGTGCGCGTTCAGTGCGTAACTGATTTTCAGGTGCATCCTGTTTGGCATAACCGATCGACATCGCGCACACCATTGTCTGGTTTTCCCCAATACCCAATTGCGTTTTAATGATTTTATGGAAGGGATTCAGCGCTGCTTGCGGGCAAGTATCTAAACCACGCGCCTTTGCTGCAATCATGATGCTCTGAAGGAACATTCCATAATCTAAATAGCTTCCTTGTTCCATTACAGTGTGGGTAGTAAAGATCAAACCAACGGGCGCATCAAAGAAGTGATAGTTGCGCTCGTTTTGTTCCTGCATCCGAGCGCGATCCCCTTTTTGAATCCCCAATAGCCCATACAAATCAAAACCTACTTTGCGGCGGCGATCAATAAAAGGAGAAATCCAACGCTGTGGGTAGTAAGGATAGGGCTCAGTATAGTTGTTGGCAGCGTCAGGATCCCTAGAGGCTTCAATCAGCTGCTCGCTGAGCCTCCGCTTTAGGGCACCCGAAACAATCCAAACATTCCAAGGCTGTGTGTTTGTTCCTGAAGGAGAGCGTGAGGCAACGCTTAAAATGTCTTCAAGAACGGCCTTTGGAATAGGGGTGCTGGTAAATGATCTGCACGAATAACGGCTTGCCATAACCGTATCGACCCCACCCATCGCTTCTTCCATTCCCCTACCTCCTTACTTAACCTAAACATTAAGACTAAGTATAAGTCGCACTCCACTGGGGAGGCGACTTTAGTTAAGAAAGTGGGGTCAGATCTTAATGAACAGCCAATAACTCAACGTCAAATACCAGAGTGGCATTAGGGGGGATCACACCCCCTGCACCACGCGCGCCATAACCCAGCGCAGCGGGAATAATCAGGGTACGTTTGCCGCCTACTTTCATTCCTGAAACCCCTTGATCCCAACCTTTAATCACCCGACCACCCCCCAATGGAAAGTTAAAGGGCTGACCACGATCCACCGAACTATCAAATTTTTTGCCTTTAGACTCAGGGGCAGACTCGTCAAACAACCAACCGGTATAGTGCACAGATACTTCGTTACCAGGATGCGCTTCGGCTCCGGTTCCCACCACGCTATCTGTTTTTATTAGTTCGCTCACATTCGCTACCTTTATAAAGGAGCCGGCAGTTTCTGCTTGCACGCCAGTCAGCATTGCAAAAGTTGAACTCATCGCAACTAAACCAACCATAACAAGACGTTTCATGAAATCCGAATCTCCAGGGTTAATATCAACTTCAACTCCATTTTAAGCTTTATAGCCTCGACCTGTCATTTTTGTCAAAATAATCTTCTGTTGAAACCTACTCCTATCCTCCCTCCAAAAGACTGAAGGCCATCAACGGATTCGGGCAACTCAGCTATAATTTAAGGATTACTTCACATTTTTTGTCTTCACTATGAACAACCCCACCGCACTTTCAATCGCTCTAGCCATGAGCGCAGCACTCAGCATTGCCGCTCAATCCACTCAAGCGGCCGATGAAAAGCCAACGGGCAGAGAAAAATGCTTTGGCGTTGCGTTAAAAGGTCAAAATGATTGCCAATCTAAAGGTGGCACTTCTTGCGCCGGGTCAGCTGTAAAAGATTACCAAGGTGATGCATGGAAATTTGTACCCAAGGGGACTTGCGAGAACACCGCATCCGCTACCTCCCCAACCGGCAAAGGCCAGCTCTCGAAGTTTCAAGAAAAAAACTAAAGCGGCTGATGGTCCATCCCAGTCCACTCAATCAACTCCCCGCTGACCTGCCCATTCCTTTAGACGATGGAGCAAGCAATCATCTGATAGGGATGCAGATTCCGCCTCTGAGCTTGCCAGCAACCAATGGCACAAGCATCAACCTGGCAGAGATCAAAGGGAGAGTAGTCCTTTACTGCTACCCCATGACAGGGCAGCCTAATGTTGCGCTACCTGATGGTTGGGACCACATTCCAGGCGCCAGAGGATGCACCCCGCAAAGCTGTAGCTTTAGGGATCACTATCAAGAACTGCTCAATCTGGGTGCAGAGGTCATGGGATTAAGCGTGCAATCGACTCAATACCAGCAAGAGATGGCAAACAGACTCCATTTACCCTTTCTGATTTTGAGTGATTCGCATTACAAGTTCCAGAAAGCTCTCAACATACCTACTTTTGTGGCAGCAGGTATGACGCTACTCAAACGTGTCACAATAATTGCCAACAATGGCGTCATTGAAGCGGTGCACTACCCGATCTTTCCCAGTGACAGCGACCCAACTTGGGTCCTCAATTATTTAAGGTCATCATTCAGCGCAAAATGAACAATGCCATCACTTGAACTTAAAATTCCGCCGCCTGTTGTAGTCGTCATCACAGGTCTATTGATGTGGCTGACTCCAGCCTACAGGGCCGATGTCCTAGTAGGCACATGGTGTATTGACCTCGGTGCCATGTTGATGCTGTTGGGAGTTTTTACCGACGCTTATGCCGCGGTCATGTTTGTCACCGCAAAGACCACCATCAGCCCCATCGCCCCCCAAAAGTCATCCACACTGATCGTAAACGGGCCATTTAAACTGACTCGAAACCCCATGTACCTTGGCATGGCAGCCCTACTGTTGGGTTGGGCTCTGGTTTTAGAAAACCCTCTGGCTTTGTTGGGCCCGATTCTTTTTGTGATGTACATCACCCGCTTTCAGATTATTCCTGAAGAACGCATCCTCAC
>CAIVHB010000012.1 GCA_903905585.1 uncultured Ferrovum sp.
AAAATGCGGTGTATGTCTTTGCGCGTCTCAAAAGTCAGTTCGACTGCGCGATCAGAAGGAGGAAACTCCCTCAGGATATGGGCAGGGGGAACGAGTTCTTTAATTTCACGAACACGAACATCGTCAGTTTTATGAGTCAGGGTTTCCATCAGCATCTTATTCTGTTGAATCGTTCTATTTTAGATCCGGGTCGGTGAGTATACCAAAGCTGGCCGCTATACCGTGCCACCGACGGTCAGACCATCTATTCGCACGGTAGGCTGCCCTACTCCCACCGGAACGCTTTGACCCTCTTTGCCGCATACCCCAACGCCGGCATCCAAGGCTAAGTCATTACCTATCATAGCCACACGGGTCAGCACGTCCGGTCCGTTTCCAATCAAAGTTGCCCCTTTCACCGGTCGCGTGAGTTTGCCGCCTTCAATCAACCAAGCTTCTGAGGTTGAGAATACAAATTTACCCGTAGTGATATCCACCTGCCCACCGCCAAAGTTAGGGGCATATAAGCCTTTTGAAACCGAAGCAACAATCTCAGCCGGATCATGCGCGCCAGCCAGCATGTAAGTATTGGTCATGCGCGGCATGGGCAAATGCGCAAACGATTCGCGTCGGCCATTGCCGGTCAAGGGCATATTCATGAGGCGAGCATTCAAACTATCCTGAAGGTAGCCCCTTAAAATGCCATCCTCAATCAGCGTGGTGCAAGAAGTGGGATTGCCCTCATCATCGATACTCAAGGAACCTCTTCTTCCCGGCAAGGTACCGTCATCGCGCACGGTCACCCCCGGGGAGGCCACACGCTCGCCGATCCGTCCGGCAAAGGCTGAACTTCCTTTGCGATTGAAGTCGCCCTCTAAACCGTGGCCAATGGCCTCATGCAAGAGAATGCCGGGCCATCCTGGTCCTAATACCACCGTCATGCTGCCCGCAGGCGCGGGCCCCGCCTCTAAATTGGTCAATGCCAATTTCACCGCTTGCTCAGCATAGCTGCGCAAGATCTCAGGGGTGAAATAACGATAGTCTGTTCTGCCACCGCCGCCTGCGCTGCCTTGCTCACGTCGCCCGTCTTGTTCAACAATCACTTGTATCGATAAACGAACCAAGGGCCGCACATCGGCTGCCATGCCCCCATCGCCGCGCGCCACCAAAATCACTTCGTATTCACCCGCCAAGCTCGCCATGACTTGCGTAATACGCGGATCAAGTTTGCGGGCCTCCTTTTCTAATTGCTCAAGTAGCCAAATTTTTTCGCTATCGGGCAAACTGGCTAAGGGATCATTGGCTTGATACAGCGCAGAGCCTGGCTGTAATTGGCTTAACTTGGCACACCCTTGCCCCCCATTTCTTCCTATCGCCCGAGCCGCATCAGCCGCTTTGTGCAAGGCCATCAGACTGATGTCATCCGAATAAGCAAACGCCGTGCGCTCGCCGGATATGGCGCGTACCCCTACCCCTTGCTCAATATGAAAACTTCCCGACTTGACTTGCCCTTCTTCCAGGCTCCAACCTTCGGAACGGCTGTATTGAAAATACAGATCGGCATAGTCCACGTTGCGGGTGAATATACTGCCTAATACTTCATCCAAATGAGAGAGCTTTAAGGTGCCGGGTTCCAGCAACTGGCGTTGTGCAACTTCAAAATGAGGATCCATCGAAGCGAATGAAGAAGTAGCAATATTCAAGAGAAAACCTTTGAGTGAAATAAACGGTTAAGGTCAGACTGTATTGGGTGTCAAAACACTACCCAGTTAAAAAAACGCCCAAGACAAACGCGCGCTAGTTCAAAATCCTGTGGTCTAGCGCCGGCAGACTTTTACGCATGCTGGCAAGATAAGCAGGATCGACTTCTGCCACGACAAAACCCGGTCCCTTGTCGTGTCGCGCCAATATTGTTCCCCATGGATCGATGATCATAGAGGAACCGAAGGTTTCGCGCCCAGAGGGATGCTTTCCCCCCTGCCCAGAAGCAATCACATACGCCAAGTTCTCAATAGCGCGAGCGCGCAGTAAAATCTCCCAATGTGCTAGCCCAGTGGTTTGCGTAAAGGCGGCAGGAACAAAAATTAAATCGGGCTGATTCATTCCACGATACAACTCAGGAAACCGCAGGTCATAACACACCGATAGTGCCCAACGGCCCCAAGGGGTATCCAGCGCCACAGGTTCATTCCCGCGCTCGATCGTCAGTGACTCTTGGTAGTTGTCTTGCCCACGATTAAAACCAAATAAATGGATCTTGTCATAGCGCGCGACAGGTTTTCCCTCTGGCGTATACACCAAGCTGGTATTACGCACCCGATGGGGGTCTGCGCATTCCAATGGAATCGTTCCCGCTACGACCCAGAGTTTTAAACGCGCAGCAATCTCTGCCAGAAATTGCTGAATAGGCCCCTGCCCAACTTGTTCTCGCACTGCCACTTTGTCGGTATCCGTAAGCCCCATGATCGGAAAATATTCTGGCAATGCCACGACTTTTGCCTCAGTCAAGGCGACTTCTTCCAGCAAGGCTTCGGCGACCTTTAAGTTCTCGTCTACCTTTTGGCCTGACACCATCTGAATGGTGGCAACTTTAAATTTCTCTGATGACTCAAACATAGTTTAGGGCTTCTTCTCATTCATCCCTTTTAAAGCGGGGATCTTATCTAGGCCTAATCGATTCACTTGGGGATCATCCCATGGGCCAATGACTTCATAGTCATAAGTCAGAAGTTGATCAATGGGATTACTCAATAATCTTTGCAACAAATAAGCTGCCGCACCCACTACTGGACCGCCTACAACCGTTGAAGCCAGAGAAACGCTATTGCCCAAAGCAGGACTGACCTTCACATGCAGATCCGCAGTTTCTGCACTCACCGTGGCTTTTCCGCTCAGCGCTATACTGGCCGCAGGCCCCTTCATTTCAAGACTCTTGGTGCTGAGCACCCCCTGTTTCACCTCAATGTGCCCCGCTAAGGAATCAAATGCAAATCCTTCACTGAAAATATCCCTAAAATCGAGTGTAATTCTGCGAGGCAGCGATTGAAGACTTAACAAACCAATTAAACGGCCCACACCTGGCTCCACCTTTAAGAACTGTCCAGACTGACAATCGAGATCCATGGTTCCATTTAAACTAGCCACCATAAAGTCTCCTGGGTCTCCCGGCCAATCTAACTGGGCATGTAAGCGGGTCTTGCCTCGGGATAGGGCCTTCGGATAACCCAAATCTTGCAGGAGTAAACCGGTATCTTGCGCCAGGATGTCGCCGCTCATCGTGGTCCGCGTCTGGCCTGCACGTTGTGACCAACTCCCTTCTGCTTGAAGGACACCATGCGCTTGGCTAATGGTCAGCTTCGCAATTTTCCAGCCACCTGTATCCGGTTCACCATGCAACTCCACACGGCCAATCTGACGTTGATCCACTTCCACCTTGGCGGCCGCTAAATCCACAATCGGCAATTGTCGCGGATCATCCGAAGGTTCGATGGCTAAAGACTTGCCCATCGTCACCAGTGGATCTGACTTCAATACCAGTTGATCTAGTTTTGCACTCAGGTGCCCCGGGCCCTCATGAGACCAATCCACGATGCCGTCAAGATTGGGCCCTCGCGTCTCCACTTTCAAACCAAGCGCTGAATACTGACCCATGACATGATGCGCCCCCAAGCGGTAACGCCCATAGCTGGCTTTCTGAACTTTCAAATCAAAATGGATGGGGAGATCTGAACCTAGGGTCGAATCCGCACTCGAGGCAGGAAGGGGATGCATACGCAGCATCTTTTTCCAAGCATCCGCATCCAGTGAAGCCAGTTCTCCCGAAACCAGCACGCTGTGGGTGCTCGGCAAAGCAGGTGCCTCGGTGCTACCAATTTTGATTGCAACACGCTTCACTTCATCCTTATCCGTCGCAGGGAGAAGAGCGGTAAATGCAAGTAAGGAATCGAATTGCCCAGTTAAAATCGAAGCCGAATTGGAAGGACTGCGTTGAACCCGCCCTTTCAGAGGCAGCACATCAGAGGCTGCTTTTCCAAAGGGGGGGGGTAAATCCATCGCCATCCCTTTTAAATCTGAATTGAATCGAAACAATACCTGTCCAGGCCGCTCATCCCAATTTGCCTGCCAAGTGCTGGATCCTGTCAACAGCCCTTTCGGTAAACGCGGAATAATCCGATCTATTGCAGCGGCATCCATGCCACCCGCAAGATCCAAGAGCAAGGCATCGGGGTGACCGGACAGCACAAATTCACCGGGCTTGCCCAGCAACATAAAACGCCCCGTTCCGGCCAAACTATCGCCCGCATTAGAGCGTTTATACGCCACCTTCCAATCCAAGTTTCCTTCAGCAACCGGCATCAAAGCCGGCACAAACTCTTGAAGCACCGCCCGCAGCGCAGGCCTACCGTGCGCATCAAGCGTGAGGGGTTCGGATCCATGCTTATGCACCTCGGCATCGGATAGCTGCCCAAACAAAGGGGTTTGCACACGAATATTCATATCGGTGTGTCCGTCGACCACAAGAAACCTCCCTTTCCACTCCCCGCGGCCCTTCAGAAAACCCAGCTTGTCCTCCACATAGAAGTGATTCACCTCCGCATTATCAAACTGCCCGCCCGCCTCTACCAGCACTTCCGCCGGACGAGATGCAATACTGGCGTGTACGGTACCGCCTAAAATTTTGCCAGTGAGATTCTCGGCAGAAACTTTATCCTGCGTGAACAGCACACGGCCCTTGATAGCGGTGATCGGCGGAATATCCCCGCTATCATTTCTTAACTCCGCCCCATCGCACATCAGATTACCTTGAACCGAGGTGTCATCCGTCTTATCTAGGGGCACATGAATTTTTAAAGCCACCTCAGCACTACCCGCAGCCCTAAACAATTTAGGCAGCGCTCCAATCGATCTTTTAAGCGGACTGGCAGCAATAAAATCCAAACCAGACTGCACCGGCCCATGCACCTTTGCCTCGATATCCAGCAAAGGATGATTGGCATCCAAATCAGGAATTTTTCCTAGTATTTCACGGGCCGTGAGCGCCCCATCCGCAGCTTCAATGCCATGAATCGTGAGCGACACCCCCTCAAAATCCAGATCACCGCGAATACCCGTTAAAGCGGGCCACCCATTTGCATAATCTAAACGCACATCCTCAACCGGAACATGCACGCTAAAGGTGCCCGCTTCTTTAGTAGCAAAAGGAAAAGACTTCAGATCGCCGTCCAGCGTCATGGTCGCCAAATGCGCATGCCCAGAAAGAAGGGAAGTCTTAATCCAACTTCTTGCGTCAACACCAATATCGTTGGGCAAGAACCGTCCCACCGCTTTCACCTCAGCACGCTCCAATGCGGCACTAAGATGGGCTATACGATGGCCTTGATCATCTATTTTAAGGGTGCCCTCGACATGACCTGCGACATCAGGATCCTCTACCCGACATTGCTCTAGGGTGATGAGGCTTGCCGCTCCCTGATTTTCCCAACGCACACTGGATTGAATATGATGCAGTGCGAGCGGATGATCAAAATACGCATTCAAAGTGATCGAGAAATGTTGCCCATCAAGATCCACCCGACCCCCTGATTGATCCGCCTGTACCGTTCCAGAAAGATGCTCCACCCCCGGCCACGTTTGATAGGCCATCACATTTAAATCCGTGAATTTGGCTTGTAGCTGGTAATCGCTATGGGTATTGGCCCCCTGATTCCATCTCACCTTAAGGGCTTGGATCACCCCACTCGGCGCCAACTGATCGAGTTTTGCTTGCAAGGAATCAGCTAAGGGAATCAGGTGCCGAACCCGAGCCAAATCAATGAAATCTGCACTCGCACCAAAAGTCCCCGACCATTCCGAAAAATGTAGCGTGTCCCGGCCATGAAAGTCACCGTAGATCTCTGGCGTGCGCATGATGTCGCCAGGCGACATAAAGGTTAACTTAAAGCGATGGCGATCGCCTTGGCCTTGTAAATGCAGTTCAAACTTGGGGAAACTCGCCAGAGGAGATCGCAATAACTGATCCTCCCAGTTCAACACCCCATCATGAATACTGAGCTCTTGCTGATTCAAGAGCCAATCCAGAAAGGGAATCCCGGGCTCATCTGAACGCATGGGAAGCAGAATACCTGCTAGCAAGAAACGGCCATCTGCACGGCGCTGGATATTGAGTTTAGGGCTTTCAATTTCTAGGGCAGAAAAATCAATACTGCCATTCAGTAAAGACCACAGCGCCAAACGCACATTGACTTGTTCCAAACTCAAATCAACGCGTCCAGAGGGATCTTTGAGTTCTAGATCTTTAAGAATGAACTCCGGCAATAAGCCGTGCCAAATCACTTCGAGCTTGCCAATATGCGCTTGAATTTTCGCTTTTTCTGAGACCGCAGCCTCAATTCGCGGCCTAAAGGAATCAAGATGATCGCCCAACCAAAGGCGTGCCCAGATCCCCAACAATAACGCGGAGAGCACCAATAACGCGGTGAGCGCCGCAGCGCATCGCATCAGCCAGATCGAGGATTGCCTTAACATCGCGCCCTTGGGGTTAAAGGAGATTGGTTGCGGAAGACTTTTCTTACCGCCCAAAAGCCAGAATATTTGAATCTTTCACCCACAATTGTATCTTTTTGGGTGTCTTCACGCCAAACCGATCACGCTGATGCGGTAAACTCTTTTCTTTTTTGCCGGTGAAATAAAGATATGTCGATGTCTGATCGTGATGGCCTGATATGGCTAGATGGAGAGTGGGTGGAATGGAGAACAGCGCAAACTCACGTCTTAACGCACAGCCTGCACTATGGTTTAGCCGTCTTTGAAGGGGTTCGTGCCTACAAAACCAGCCAAGGCAGCGCTATTTTTAGACTGCAAGAGCATACCGCCCGCTTGTTTCGCTCGGCCCATATTTTGCAGATGAAGATGCCTTTTGATGAGGCCACCCTCGCGCGGGCACAACTCGAAACCGTCGCGCGCAATGGTCTGGAAGAGTGCTATATCCGCCCTCTCGCCTTTTACGGCTCTGAAAAAATGGGCATTTCCCCACACGGCGCAAAAGTTCACGTCAGCATTGCAGCATGGCCCTGGGGCGCTTACTTGGGCGAAGCCGCTTTAGAACAAGGCATACGTGTCAAAACCTCTTCCTACACGCGTCATCATCCCAACATTACGCTGTGCAAAGCGAAGGCCAGCGGTAACTACATGAATTCGATTTTGGCGAATAACGAAGCCATCGCCGACGGATACGATGAAGCCTTACTGCTCGATGTGGATGGATTTGTAGCCGAAGGTTCGGGTGAGAATATTTTTATCGTACGGCGTGGTCAATTAATAACCCCTGACTTGTCTTCGGCACTCGAAGGGATTACCCGTGATTCAATTTTTGAATTGGCCAAAGAAATGGGCATTACCGTGACTGAAAGACGTATCTCACGCGATGAATTGTATAGTGCCGATGAAGCCTTTTTCACTGGAACCGCCGCAGAAGTGACGCCGATTCGAGAAGTAGATCGCCGTATCATCGGAGCCGGCAAGCGCGGCCCCGTGACACAGCAGTTGCAGTCACGGTATTTTGAGTGTGTGCGAGGGCAGTCTAGCGCCCACAGCGCATGGAATACTTTGGTCCCCAAGGTTTAGATAAGATTTTATAAAGGTGTGAAGCTGAATATGAGCACAACAACAATCCCTGAAAGCGGCGGTCTGACCCAACGTGAAGTGGAAGTCAGCGCAGCAGATCTTCCTTTGCATTGCCCCACCGATGCCGTGAAACTCTGGAATGCCCATCCCAAAGTATTTTTGGATGTAGCCAAGCATGGCAGCGTGAGTTGTCCTTATTGCGGCACCCAGTATCGTTTCAGCGGCCCCGCCCCTCACGGGCACTGAATCCCCTCTGAGTTCCCTCTGAGCGACGCAACACCCATTCACGCTACGCGCTGTATTCACGAGCGCCAAGGTCACGCCGTGCCGCCCTCCTCTTCCACCTTGGTGGTCGCCCCCTCTTGGGTGGGGGATATGGTGATGAGCCAACCGCTCATCACCTATCTCGCGCAACAAGATGCATCAGGTAAGGTGGATATCTTCGCCCCCAGTTGGACAGCAGGTTTGTGCGAACGCTTACCGGGTAGCGGCACGGTCATCGCCAGTCCTTTTGCGCATGGCGATCTTAAACTTTGGGATCGCCGACAACAGGGCAAGCACCTGTCTGAGCGCGAATACCAACGCGCATTTATTCTTCCCAATTCCTTCAAATCTGCCTTGATTCCTTGGTTTGCTGGCATCCCCAAGCGTATTGGCTATCTGGGGGAATGGCGCTATGGTTTGCTGAACGCCGCTCTACCTCTTAATAAAAAAGCGCGCCCTCGTCTAGTTGATCGCTATTTCGATCTCGCACAATCGGGGCTCCCCTCAGCCCCCAACCCGGTCATTCAGGCGCACAGCGACACCCTGCCTGCTCTCTACGAACACTTTGGGCTGTCTGCCCAGGCACCTAGTCTTATTCTGTGCCCGGGGGCGGAATATGGCCCGGCAAAGCGCTGGCCCAGTCACCATTTCGCGTCAGTGGCCAGTTATTACCTAAAGAAAGGCTGGAGTGTTTGGATTTTAGGATCAAAAAAAGATCATGCAGTCGCAGCGCAGATTTGCGCGCTGCGTGACAAGAATATCCGGAATTTATGCGGCCAAACCAATCTTGCTCAGGCGATTGATCTCATGGCATCCGCCACAGCAGTGGTGACCAATGATTCAGGATTGATGCATGTTGCGGCGGCCTTGGGTAAACCTATGGTGGCGCTATTTGGCTCCTCAAGTGCCGCATTCACTCCGCCACTCTCCGATCAAGCCATCATCGCCAGTCTACATTTAGAATGCAGCCCCTGCTTCAAACGCGAATGTCCTTTGGGCCATCTCGATTGCCTAGAAAAACTCTTACCTGCACAAGTAATAGAGCGCTTATCCACCTTCCAGAGCGCGATCTAGCACCTTAGTTAACCACCAATTATCCAGCACGCCTGCGCTCTCTCGCAGACTATGCATAGACCACATCGGGGCTCCCACATCGACGGTAGACATCCCTAAACGCGCAGAAACCAGGGGCCCAATGGTGCTCCCACAAGCCAGATCACTGCGATGCACATACTGTTGGTAGGGCACGTCTGCTTCCTCACACCAATGTATAAAACGCGCAGCGCTCTCGCTATCCGTGGCATAGCGCTGCGAGGCATTATATTTAATAGCGGGCCCCGCATTCATGCGCAAACGATGCTGCGGCTCATAAGCAGCGGGGAAGTTGGGGTTCCAAGCATGTGCCATATCTACGCTGATAAAGGTACTCCGTGCCCGAGCACGTAAGGCATCGGCTCCATGCAAAAATAAAGCTTCGCTAATCCGCGCCAACACATCAGAAACAAATGATCCCGAGGCTCCCACATGCGATTCACTCCCCACTTCCTCGTGATCAAAGAAAGCACCGATCACGGTTTGCCGCGGCGCATCGACTTTTAATAAAGCCTGCAAAATCGAATGGCAGGAAGCTAGATTATCTAACTGGCCGGTGGCTACATACTCCTCACGCGCGCCCCATATCGCTCCCTCTTGGGTATCGCGTACCAGCATATCCATCGCCAAAATATCCTCCGGAGCACACGCCAATTCACTGGCAATAAAAGCCTTAAAATCATCAGTCGAAAGCGCTTCTTCACCCGAGAAAATCAAATTCAATTCGGTCTGGCGATTCAGTTTTAAACCTTGCTCGTTCACGTCGCGATTCATGTGAATAGCAAGATTAGGCAAACGCACTACTGGCCGAGCGATATGGATGAGTTGTGTCTGAATGCCGTTCTCTGTTCTTTTTTGAACACGTCCTGCAAGCCCCAGATCACGATCGGTAAACGTCGCCAAAATCGGACCGCCATAGACTTCCACCCCTAAGCGCAGCAAGCCTTCGGAAAGATGCGCCGCATGGGGTTTCAAACGCAAACCGGGGGAATCGGTATGCGCGCCTGCAATCACAAACCCGGTCTCTGCAGGAGACTCCCCTCCGGTTACGAAGGCCATCAGGGCTCCGCCACGAATCACGTAGTGCCGCCCATGGGGCTGCAAAGCCCAGCTTTCAGTCTCGTGCAGCGCGGAAAAACCATCCTCTTGCAAACATTCCACCATGCTCGCTACAGCATGCCATGGAGTGGGGCTTGAATGAATAAAAGCCAGCATATCCCGCGCGTGTCGAATCGCTGAGGGATGGGTTTTGCTATAAGTCATAGGAAGGATTCCTCAATGAACATCTGATCAAGTCAATACAAACTGTATCGCTGTTTTATTACGGTCGATCTATGAACACGATGTCAGAGGCTTTAAAGCCTCTGACCATTAGCAGAGGGATGCGTCAGGAGGAAATAAATCCTCGGGGCGATCAATATCCAACACCACTCCAGGATCATCACAAGCCAGCAAGGTCAATTGATCTTTATGGCTCGCGATCAAGTCGCGTGCACCTTGCTCACCGTTAAGTTCCAACAAACTGGGCCACCAATGTGCTGCAAAGCCCACGGGATGCCCTGTATGGCCATGATATTCAGGACGCACAATCGAAGCGCCTTGTTCTAAGGCTTCCACGATGCGCTGATAAGAGGAGGGATGAATAAAGGGCATATCGGCGAGGGCTAAAACACACTGATGTGCCGTCTGACCCTCTTCGCTGAGTTTCTGTAAGACCTGACGTGAAACGTTAGCAATCGAGTTACCCATGCCTTCCAGCGCATCGGGGCAGACAAAAAACTCCATTTCAGCCGCGGTAAGCAGTGCTTCTAAGGCCTGATCCTCTTCATGGATCGCCACAAACAAGCGGTCTACCGCGGGCTTAAGATTCATGGCAGAAGCCAGCACGATCGGCGTATCGTCTG
Organism: uncultured Ferrovum sp.; assembly: GCA_903905585.1. Lineage (GTDB taxonomy): Bacteria > Pseudomonadota > Gammaproteobacteria > Burkholderiales > Ferrovaceae > CAIVHB01. The sequence goes on from CAIVHB010000012.1 coordinate 10,863, forward strand.
GTAGGCATTCGAAGCGCTTATCCCTGCCAAAGCGGGTACTTCGTCCTGCCGCAAGTAAGAGTCCTATCCTCATTGCACGTGTCTCATTTTTTGACTCAATCTTTAAGCAGATCTGTTCTCAAAACGATCTCCATTTTTAATCCAGTGCACGAGGTCATTCTTAAAGAATCAATGATACCTGTTGCAATTGAATTCCGTTCCTCACCGCAATCACGTCCGCCAAAATCGCAATCGCCAATTCGGGGGGACTACGACTTCCTATTGGTAACCCAACCGGCCCTTTCAGCCGCGCGATCTGCGCTTCAGTTAAATCAAACTCTCTCAAGCGCGCCTTACGCTTTTCTTGATTCGTGCGCGAACCCAAGGCACCAATATACAAAGCTTCAGATCGCAAGGCTTCAATCAAGGCCAAATCATCTTGTTTGGGATCATGGGTTAAAGCCACGATGGCGGTGCGTCGATCAGGTTTTAACTCCATGACAAAATCATCTGGCATACGGGTATCAATCTTTGTCTCTAGCCGTGTCCAAGAACGCTGATATTCCTCGCGCGGATCACAAATCAACACTTGTATATCTAAAGCAGCCGCCATCTCATCCAGATAGGCAGCCACTTGTCCGGCACCAATGACCAATAAGCGTAATTGAGGCCCATGGATCGTGCGCAGAATATGCGCATTGATACAAAACACATCACGATCCTGCGCAGTGCTTAAGGTGACGACACCTGAGCGCAAATCTAATTCACGGCGCACCACTTCGCGATTTTGAATGGCTTCAAGCAGTGCTTTGATCTGACTGTTGGCGTGAATCGGTTCCATCACCAAGCCCAATGTACCGCCACAGGGCAATCCAAATTTACGGGCATCTTCTGCGCTGACGCCATAGCTGCTTTTTTGCGGAAAAGCCGGCCACTCCGAGCGCGCATATTCTGCCACTCGGCGCATCAGATCATCCTCAATGCAACCGCCAGATACAGAGCCAGAAATGCGACCATCACCCGAGAGGGCAAGCAATGCCCCCACCGGTCTTGGGGCTGAGCCCCACGTTTCTACTAGCGTCACTAACAATACGGGAACCCCAGCGGACTGCCACTCTACTGCAGCGCGTAATACGCTGATATCCGTGCTATCCATTCGTTGACGCTATGACCCGCATCTCGTCACCCCTTGAACTAGCATGGATTAGCAGGCGGCTGATAGGGCGTAAAACAATCAAGCAGGTCACTCAGAACCGAGCGCAACTTCAAAATCACAACCTGTTTTGGCGCGCACGGTTTCAATATCTACCCCCTCATGCAGTTCGATCAACACCAGTCCACCAGTGGGTTTGACTTTAAACACCGCCAATTCGGTGATGATCATTTCCACCACTCGGCGGCCTGTGAGAGGCAACTGACATTCAGGAAGAATCTTAGGGCTGCCATCCTTGGCATTGTGCTCCATCAAAACGATGACGCGCTTCACCCCTGAGACCAGATCCATTGCTCCACCTGGGCCTTTCACCATTTTTCCGGGGACCATGAAGTTCGCCAGATCACCATTTTGCGAGACTTCTAATCCACCCAAGATCGCCAAATCAATATGCCCACCACGAATCATGGCGAAAGAATCTGCGCTTGAGAAAAAGCTGGATCCCTTCATGGTGGTCACGGTTTGCTTACCGGCATTGATCAAATCAGGATCGATCGCCGACTCATCAGGGAAAGGGCCAATACCTAGCAAGCCATTTTCCGACTGCAAAATCACATCCATACCCGCCGGAATATGGTTGGCCACCAACGTAGGAATCCCAATGCCTAAGTTCACGTAATACCCATTGCGCAATTCCTTTGCAGCACGGGCGGCCAGCATATCGCGCACATGGGCATCTTTCTTACCCGGTGAGGCTTCCATCCCAGCCACGGTACGAAACTCAATACGCTTCTCGTAGTGGGGTCCTTTGATGATGCGATCCACATAGATACCTGGGGTATGGATCTGATCGGGATCGAGCATTCCCTCTTCCACTAACTCTTCCACTTCAGCAATACACATCTTCCCGCACGTAGCCATCATGGGATTAAAGTTACGGGCCGTTTTGCGATAAACCAAATTACCAGCCGTATCGCCCTTCCAGGCTTTAATGATCGCCACATCGGCCTTCAAACCGGTTTCCAGCACATATTCGCGACCATCAAATACCTTGGTTTCTTTGCCTTTCGCAATCTGTGTGCCTGCTGCGGTTGGGGTATAGAAGCCAGGAATGCCTGCACCCCCTGCCCTCAAGCGCTCGGCCAGCGTACCTTGTGGAGCCAATTCAAGCTCCAGTTCGCCTGCCAAGACCTGACGTTCAAATTCTTTGTTCTCGCCTACATACGAAGCGATGACTTTTTTCACTTGGCGGTTATTCAGCAAAATCCCCATGCCAAAACCATCCACCCCAGCATTATTCCCTAAGATCGTGAGGTCTTTCACACCCGAGGCGGCAAGGGCTGCAATCAGGTTTTCAGGTATACCACACAGGCCAAATCCGCCTGCTGCCACGGTCATACCACTCTGCACAATATCTTTGAGGGCAGTTGCTGCGTCTGGGAAAACCTTATTCATTTTTATTCTCCTAGTAGTCACGGGCTTGGAAGTCGCATAGCGAACAGTGCCAGAGTATAGATTGTGTGTGGCAAGATGGCGAAATTCATCATTAAGTGCATAGAATAGCCAATATGCCTAAAAAGACCTCTACCCCTCAGCCACAGTTTGCCACTCCTGCCGAAGTGGAAGCCGCTTTTTATGAGGCCATCGAGCAAGCCGATCTAGAGGGCGTCATGGCGGTTTGGGCCGTGGATGACGACGTGGTCTGTATCCACCCTGGCGGCCCCCGTTTAGACGGCTATGCGGCCATTTTAGAGGGCTGGAAACAGATTTTTACCCATGGCAACCGCTTACGATTCACGCTAACCGATCTCAACGCGCATGCCGGCATGACCTATGCGGTGCATGTGCTATGCGAATGGGTGTCGGATGCCAACAATCCTGTCGAAAGCACGCCCGTTTTTGCAACCAACGCCTACACCCTCACTGAGCGGGGTTGGCGCATGATCTTGCATCATGCCTCTGCGGCCCCCCAAAATTTAAGCAAATCAGAAGAACAACTGCCTGATTTGGGTACTGTAGTCCTACACTAAATGGAAGCTATTCAGCCGCAAATCGCTTTTAACCTCCAAGCATTGCGATCCGCTTGCAGCACCTGCTCCATGCGAGAACTGTGTTTACCTGTTGGTCTGAATACGCGCGAAATCGAAGCCCTCGATATTCTGATCAACACCCGACGTCGCATTAGTAAAGGCGAAGCCCTGTACCGTAGCGGAGATCGTTTTCAAGCACTATTTGCGGTACGGACGGGATTTTTCAAAACCTGCTTGCTGCATGAAGATGGCCGCGAACAAGTCACGGGCTTTCAAATGATGGGCGAATTACTTGGCATGGATGCGATCAGCACCGACTCTCACGGGTGTGACGCGATTGCTCTGGAAGACAGCGATGTATGCGAGATTCCCTTTGATGCGCTAGAGCAGGTCAGCGCTGAAATACCTACCCTACAGCGCCATTTTCACCGCACCCTAAGCCGGGAAATTGTGCGCGACCAAGGCTTACTCATGCTCTTGGGTAGCATGCGCGCCGAAGAGCGTTTGGCTGCTTTTTTATTGAATCTCAGCGAACGCTTTCATGATCGCGGTTTTGCCAAAGATGATTTCATCCTTCGCATGACCCGCGAGGACATCGGAAGTTATCTGGGAATGAAACTAGAAACGGTCAGCCGCACTTTTTCGCGCTTTAATGCCGAAGGTATTCTCAGCGTGCAAGGAAAAACCATTCACATCCAGCGCCCAGAGGGCTTAAAAGAAATCACTTCTTGTCGCTAGGTATTTTCTGCGGGGCATGCATTTCTAATTTTTTACCGTCTTCCCAAGCATGCTGGGTCACCAAAGGATCGGGGTACTTCAACGCAATCCATAAAGTTGTGGCACCCCAGATAATGGCAATACCCGGCGCCAACATGAGTAACCAAGGCCAAGGCTCACGGTACCAAGAACGCTGCGTGCGATGCATTTTTTTATCCTTTACTCAATTTAAATTTGAATACGCTAAGATCAAACGCGACTAGACATCCTATGATCAAGGCCGCGTAACAACGCTCTTCGCTCTTTTTAAAAACGTTTACCCCAATCTCTGATTCAGCATTGAGTGATTGAATCTCAAGGTCGAAAAAACAAAGTTTGACTACTGGCCTGAATAGTCGAGTCATCTCGCGCAATGATCGTAAAAGTAAATGGGGTTCGCGTTTTATCCAAGGCTTCAGATGGCACATCCACATCCACTGCGACCATGCTGTTTTCTAGGGCACCCACCTCAATCACCTGATTAGGCCCTTCTATTTTTGCGCCAGAAAGACCAGAGATCTGCACTTCAAATGTTCGTGCTCGCTCAGCCATATTGAGTACCTGCAAGCGATACACATTTTCTAGATTGCCATCGGGTGTTTCACGCGACAATACTGCCCGATCACGCATCACATCTAAACGTACGGGAATACGCGTCATCACCCGAGTCAAAATCCCAGAGACAATCAAAATTAAGAGGGTGGCATAAATAAACACGCGCTTTCGTAAAAGCGGGTTGGGGGCATGACTCCCGCACGGGGCGCCATTCGATTTACTCGTAATACGATTGCAGGCCTTACAAAATAATTGGGCTTGCGAGGTGTAGCAAATCAGGCCTATGGGGTAGTCCATTTTTTTCATCATGGCGTCGCAGGCATCTACACACAAACCGCAATTCAAACATTCAATTTGAATCCCATTTCGAATATCAATACCTGTGGGACACACTTGCACGCAATAACCACAATCCACGCATGAGCCTAAGCCCTCGTGATGCTGACCATGATCTTTAGATCGCCCACCGCGCGGTTCTCCGCGCGCCGCATCATAACTCACCGTAACGGTATCGGGATCTAACATCACCCCCTGAAAGCGCGCATAGGGGCACATATATTTGCACACCTGTTCGCGCATCCAGCCTGCATTGCCATAGGCAGCAAAACCATAGAACACCACCCAAAATCCATTCCAAGGCCCTAGGGTGAAACTGGCTATTTGCGGCAACAAAGTTCGAATAGGGGTGAAATAACCAACAAAACTAATGCCCGTCCACAAAGCCAAAACACCCCAAGCCGCGTGTTTGGTTGATTTACGCAGTACTTTATTAACGGAAAGTTTTGCGTGATCTAAACGCCGCCTCGCAGGGCCATCGCCCTCACAGATGCGCTCGATCCAAAGGAACATAGTGGTATATACCGTCTGAGGACAGGCATAGCCGCACCATAGGCGCCCTGCCACCGCGGTAAAGAGAAAGAGTGTTAGGGCACAACACACCAATAAACCCGTGAGCAGAATAAAATCCTGCGGCCATAAAACCAAACCAAACAAATGAAAACGTCGGGCTTCGATATCAAACAACACCGCCTGCCGGCCATTCCATTGCAACCACGGCACGCCATAAAATACGGCCTGAGTGACAAGCACCATCCACCAACGTAGGCGTCCAAAAAATCCCCCTATTGCGCGAGGATAAATTTTGGGAGCACTCTCGTAGAGCGTATTGCTGGAGGGCGTTTCGCCAGGCCCCGGCATGCTGTACTCTGGTTTTCTATGAACTGGCGTGTTAATGGCTGAACCCATATACATAACCCGCTAATACGCGAATATGTGCTGAAGATAACCGATCTTTATGTGCAGGCATCACACCATGACGACCATGACGGATGGTTTCCATCACTTCTTTTTCAGCGCCACCATACAACCAAATGTGATCGGTTAAATTCGGTGCACCCATGACTGGATTTCCTTTGCCCTCTGCGCCATGACACGCAGCACAGGTCGTAGCAAAGAGGGGAGCCCCTTTTGCGGCTAAGGCGGCATCATCCCCATTTACGGGCCGACTCAAAGAGAGTACGTAATGCGCCAACTGCTTCACACCTTCTTCGCCATACACCGTTCCCCATGCAGGCATTTGTGCTTGGCGACCTTCTCGTATGGTTTGCTCAATGCTTGCAGGCTCACCGCCCCATAACCAATCGTTGTCTTTTAGATTGGGATAGCCGCGCTGTCCACCGCCATCTGAGCCATGGCATTGCGCACAATGATTGATGAATAATCGTTGACCAATCAAACGTGCCTCAGGATCTTTGGCAATTTCAGTAATATCCATTTGAGCGAAACGATCAAAGATCGGCTTTATCTCCAGATCTGCGGATTGTTTCTCTTGAACATAGGCCCCGCGTGAAGTCCAATTCAAATAACCCGCATAGGAACCTAAACCGGGATACAGAACCAGATACCCAAGTCCAAAAATAATCGAGATATAAAAGAGACGAAGCCACCAAGTTGGCAGGGGATTATTCAGCTCTTGCAAATCCTCATCCCACACATGCCCCATGGGCTCGCCCGTCTGCTCACCTGCTGCATGACCACTGTCCGAGGGACGTTTCGACATATTGATCAAGAGCACCAGACAAAACGCAATGCCACCTAATGTCAGAGTGGTGATCCAAAACTTCCAAAAGACACTGAAAAAATCGCTCATTGATGTGCTCCTGACCTATTTTCAAGATCCGTCATCAACGGCACAGAGACCTCATCTTCCTGAAAAGGAATCAGCGCATCTTGATTAAAACGCTCACTTTGATTGCGTGCATACGCCCACACTACAATGCCCACAAACACGGAAAAGCTCACCACTGTGCCGAGGGTCCGCAATACAATCCAATCCATCTTAGTTCACCCCCTTAAGACCTAAACCCAATCCCTGAAGATAGGCAATCAAAGCCTCTTGCTCGGTTTTTCCCGCAACGGCTGCCGTTGCGCCCGCAATATCTTCTTCGTTATATGGCACGCCCACTTGTCGCAGTGCACGCATTTTGCTGGGCGTGATCACCCCATCTAAGGTGGCTTCAGAGAGGAAGGGGTAACCCGGCATATTTGATTCAGGAACGACATCGCGCGGGTTATTCAAGTGGGCTTTATGCCAGTCATCTGAGTAACGTTCTCCCACCCTTGCCAAGTCAGGCCCAGTGCGTTTAGAACCCCACAAGAAGGGGTGATCCCACACCGATTCAGCCGCAACAGAATAATGGCCATAGCGCTCTGTTTCGGCACGGAAAGGGCGAATCATTTGGCTATGACATCCCACACAGCCTTCACGAATATAAATATCCCGGCCTTCCAATTGCAGCGCTGTGTAGGGCTTCATGCCTGGCAGTGGTGATGTGGTGGATTCCTGAAAAAACAAGGGAACGATTTCTACCAAGCCTCCCACGCTAATCACCAGAATCACCAAGATGACCAACCAAGGCAGTTGAGTTTCAATTTTTTCGTGCGTGAACCGCATAGTCGTAGACTCTCTTAGATAATAGTTCTGATCGGATTACATTAAGCGTGTACAGCCTGCAAAGCGGGTATTGGCGCATCATAGGGACGACCGCGGCTCACGGTTTTCCAAACATTCCAGGCCATAATCAACATGCCTGAGAACACGATGGCACCACCCAGTAAACGAATGAAGTAGTAGGGATAAGTCGCCTTCACAACTTCCACAAAGGCATAAGTCAAGGTGCCGTCCGGATTCATCGCGCGCCACATCAAACCTTCCATCACGCCGGCAATCCACATTGAAGCGATGTATAAAACGATACCGATTGTGGTTACCCAGAAATGCAGTGAAATGGCTTTAATGCTGTACATCTGCTGCAAACCAAATAAACGTGGAATGAGGTAGTACATGCTACCAATCGAAATCATCGCCACCCAACCCAAGGCACCCGAGTGCACATGGCCAATGGTCCAGTCGGTGTAATGCGATAGTGCATTCACTGTTTTGATCGACATCATCGGGCCTTCAAACGTAGACATGCCGTAGAAAGAAACCGACACCACCAAAAACTTCAGAATAGGATCCGTGCGCAACTGATCCCAGGCACCCGATAAGGTCATGATGCCGTTGATCATGCCGCCCCAGGAAGGCGCTAACAGAATCAGAGAGAACACCATGCCAATACTTTGTGTCCAATCGGGCAATGCCGTGAAATGCAGATGGTGTGGGCCTGCCCACATGTAGGTAAAAATCAGCGCCCAGAAATGCACCACCGACAAGCGATAGGAATACACCGGCCGACCCGCTTGCTTAGGAATGAAGTAGTACATCATTCCTAAAAATCCTGCGGTTAAGAAAAACCCCACAGCGTTGTGCCCATACCACCATTGCACCATGGCATCTTGCACCCCGGCATACGCCGAATAAGATTTCCACATACTCACCGGAATCTCTGCGCTATTAACGATATGCAAAATGGCAACCGTCAGCACAAAAGCCCCAAAAAACCAGTTGGCCACATAGATATGGCGGACGCGGCGAATCGCTAAAGTGCCAAAGAAATTGATCGCATAGGCCACCCACACCACCGCAATCAAAATATCGATGGGCCATTCCAGTTCAGCGTATTCCTTCGAACTGGTATAGCCTAAGGGCAAGGTAATGGCGGCCAGCACAATCACTAACTGCCATCCCCAAAAGTGAAAACTGGCCAAACGATCACTCAATAAGCGCGTTTGACAGGTGCGCTGCACAACGTAATACGAACTTGCCATCAGTGCACATCCACCAAAAGCAAAAATCACTGCATTGGTATGTAACGGTCTTAGTCGCCCATACCCCAACCAAGGTAAATGCAAACTTAAATCAGGCCAGATCAATTCTGCGGCGATGTATACGCCCACCAACATTCCCACAATGCCCCACACCACCGTCATGATGGCGAACTGGCGCACCACCCGATAGTTATAGGTTTCAGGAACGGCAGGAACATGATTTATTGATGAAGAATAATCAGGGTAAGCAGCAATAGCACTCATAAAAAAACCTTCCATAAACAATTAAGGCAATTGTCATGAATTTAAAGACAACAATCTTTGACCCATATCAAATTGCAGGCGGATGGGTATCATCATCGGCAATCACGCTGCTCCCCGCCGCGTCTAAATCATCGAATTGACCCCGGTCTTGCATCCACAAATAGGCTGCACCGGCCAAGAAAACCAACACCACACTCATTGGAATTAAGATGATTAGAATTTCCATGGCATTAGGATTTCCAAGGTCTTACCCCGTTGATCACTACCAATAGACTGCTGAGCGACATGCCCAATGCCGCTTGCCAAGGCGTGAGCGCACCGGATGCTGCAAGCGGAATGGCCAGCAGGTTATAGGCCAAAGCCCAAATCAGGTTTTGAATGATGATGCGACGCGTCAGATTAGCCTCGATCAGCACAGCACTCAGACTGTTCAAACTTCCTGAAGGAATGAGAATATCCACACCACGGATCAAGGCCTGACTACTGGCTCCCATCGCGATCGATACATTGGCGGCGGCCAAACCAGGGCCATCATTAAGCCCATCACCTACCATCACCACGGGGGAGCGCTGAGCGAGATCTTGAATCCAAGCCAGTTTGTCTTCCGGCAATAATTGCCCGTACGCCTCTTCGATACCCAGTGTGTGCGCCAAGGTTTTTACTGCATGCACATGGTCGCCGCTGAGCATCAGTAATCGGTAGTGAAGTTTTTGTAAGCGCTGAATCAATGCTTGAGCCCCTTCCCGCAAGGCATCCTCAAAACCAAACCAAGCCTGAATGCCATCTTCATTACCCAGACAACTCTCACTCATTGCAGCAGGAAACTTTGCGTACTCAGGCAAACGCGAGCCCGACAAGCTCATCACAAAAGCAGGAGAACCTAATCGCCAAAGCTGCAGGCCAATTCGCCCCTCTACACCATGACCCGGTACATTTTTCAGATGCGTCATTTCAATAGGCTCAAGCGAGGGAAAACGCTCGGCAATCTTGGCAATCAGCGCCATAGCCAGGGGATGATTTTGATGTGCCTCTATCGCAAGACACACCTGAGAAAGATAACGTTGGCGTTCTTCAGTCGGCTCAGACCAATCAAATTGAATCTTGGGCTTGCCTTCCGTTAAGGTACCCGTCTTATCAAAAATAATCGTCTTAGCGCGCGCCAAGTTTTCAATGGCGAGGCCCTGCAAAACAAATACCCCTTTCTCTGCAAGCCTGCGCGAACTCGCAGCCAATGCTGCAGGAACGGCAAGTGAAAGCGCACAAGGGCAAGACACCACCAACACCGCGATCGTGGCAGTCAGCGCTTGTGTGGGATCTCTCCATAGCCAAAACACACTGGTCATGGCTGCGATAACCAGCAAGCCCTCCACAAATCTTCTAGCAGCTATATCGGCGAGTTGGCCCATGGAAGTCCGCGAATCTGATGCCTCATCCATCTTTCTTAACATTCGCGAAAGTACGGTTTCAGCCGCCACTGCACGAACACGAATCTCTAAGGTTTGGCTCAGGTTGGTACTCGCTGCCATCACCCAGTCACCCGGACCGCGCTGGATGGGTAGGCTCTCACCGGTGAGCAAGGCTTCCTCAATGCGTGAATCACCCGTCAAGATTTGCCCATCCACCGGAATCACTTCACCCGCAGCCACCAAAATTCGATCACCGGGCCCCAGAGCTGCAACCGCAACCGGAGTAATGCTTCCTGATTTTGTGTTGATACGTAAAGTTTGAGCTGGAATAGGTGGGGCTAAACGCGCAGTCACCAAGAGCGCGCGCGCTCTGACTGCAGACTCTATCCAGCGCGCAGCCAGCAACAAAAAGACAAACATGGTGATAGAGTCAAACCAAACGGGGCCCTGTCCTTTCAGCAAATTCATCATGCTGCCCAAAAAAGCGGCCAGCAAACCCATCACCACCGGCACATCCATATTCATATGACGCAACTGGAACGCAGTCCAAGCCGAACGCCATAAACTACGCGCGGAATAAAGCATCACAGGAAGCGTCAACACACAGCTTGCCCAGTTCATCAACAGAATTTGGCCTGAAGTAATCTCAGCGCTATCGGCTAGATAAACGGGGATGGCATACATCATCACTTGCATCATCCCAAGCCCTGCCACCGCCAGCTCTGCGCCTTGACGACCTCGCCTCCGTGATTGAATTTGCGATTGGCGTGAATCTTCCCAAGGTAGGGCGAGATATCCCACCCCGTCTAAAATCGTCACCAGTTGAGAGAGCAGAATCATCTGAGGATTCCAGCGCACCGTCAGGCGCCCGCCGATCACATTGACTTGTGCTGAATTCACCCCAGTTTGTTTGCATAGACGACCTTCAATCAACCATGCACACGCCCCACAACGAACATCAGGCAATAACAAATGCGCCTCAAGTAGATCAGGGTTGCTTGCCACCTCATCCACAAATGTTTTCTGAAAATCGAGCGAATCAAAAACAGAAGCAGCTAATTTTTGTGAAGCGGGTTTGGGTTGTATCGCTGCGCCGTTGCTATGCGGAATAGTTTGACGCGCTCGATAAAATCCCACCATTCCACACGCCACAATGGTTTGGGCAATCGCCACACAACCCGGGCAGCACAGGGTCTCTTCATGATCCTCTATTTGCGTAGTGAAATGCGTACCTTCAGGAATTGGCTCGCCACAGTGATAACAGAGTTCAGGCTGAATGTGGTTTTGTCTTAACTCAATCACTGACATATCCACGCCCCCATGGGGGAACCCAATAAGATATTGCTTAAACTCACTAAGGCAGTGGCAATCACCAACAAGCCCACCCAGTGACGCAAGGGGCCCGTTCTGAGAGAAGCAATGCCCAATCCACTCGCCAGTAAAAACAAAGAGGGCAAAGTACCTAGCGCGAAAGCAAGCAACATCGCCGCACCGCGCAACGGCGAATGAAAAGCAGCCGCCGCCAAAATCATGGTGTAGAGAAAACCGCAGGGCACCAAGCCCCATAGCGAGCCCATTAAAAAAGCACGGGCGGGATTTTTAGGCGGCATCCAGGGGCGGAGGAGAGGCAGGAGGCGAATAAAGGCAATCGCCCCACCCTTTTCCAATGACTGCATGGGACTTTGAAACCCCATGAGCTGCGCACCAGTCATGAGCAGCGCCATACCAGCCATCACCGCAAAGATCGACTGCATGATGGCCAAGGCCGGCCAACTTGCTAAAGATAAACCTACCCAACCTGCTAAGGCTCCAGAAGCAGCATACGAACACATCCTGCCCGTTTGCCAAGCAATAAGCCATCGCCACTGCGCGCGGCGACCCGGCGCAATGATCAGCGACATACCCGCCACACCGCCGCACATAGCAACGCAATGCAGGCTACCTGCAAGACCGAAAAGAAAGGCGCCGATTAAGGCGCTAAGAGGGATAGATGAGAGCATGTGGCCGATTGTGATTCGGCAGGCGCTCTCTCATATTGATGCAGGTCAAAGATTGTTATTCGGCCAGACCTAAGGCGAGATTCACTTGATCCGCAATGGCGAGACTAGAGGTCAGCCCCGGTGACTCGATGCCAAACAGATTCACCAAGCCACGAACACCATGGGTGGCAGGACCCTGAATCATGAAGTCAGCATCCAGTTCGCCTGGCCCCACAATTTTAGGGCGAATACCCGAATAGGCGGGCTGCAAGGCAGCATCGCTCAGCCCCGGCCAATATTGCCGAATCGCTCCATAGAAACGCGCACAACGTTCCGGAGCCACCTGGTAATCAATCTCATCCACCCACTCTACGTCGGGCCCAAAGCGTGCCTGACCGCCCAGATCCAGCGTTAAATGCACGCCTAAACCGCCCGGCTCGGGTACTGGATAGATCAGCCTTGAGAAAGGCGACTTTCCACTCAAAGAAAAGTAATTGCCTTTGGCGAGGTAGGGCTTGGGGATCAGCGAAGAAGGAAACCCTTCCATTAAATTCGCCACTGCCGGCGCAGATAAACCGGCCGAATTCACCACAATCTCTGCACGCAAGGTCAAAGCAGATTCACCGCCCGTGACAAGCGTTATCCCATCACCAACAAGATGTGCGGAGCGCACCGTACTTTGCAGCGCCAGCATGGCGCCGTGCTGTTCGGCATCGCCTAGCAAAGCAAGCATATATCCATGACTATCGATAATGCCGGTATCAGGAGACAAGAGGGCTGAATAGCAATGCAATTCAGGCTCTAAGGCCAAGGCCTCAGATTGATTGAGTTCACGCAGCGTATCCACGCCGTTGGCTGCAGCGCGCTGCTTGATGCTGGCAAGCTTGGCATGCTGCTCGGCTGAAGTCGCTACGATCAACTTGCCGCAGCGGCGATGGGTCACGCCATATTGTTCGCAAAAAGCATAGAGTGCCGCTCTCCCCGCCACACACAGCTTGGCTTTGAGCGAACCCGCCGGATAATAAATACCCGCATGAATCACTTCACTGTTACGCGCACTGGTCTCCGTGCCAATTGCCGTGTGTCGCTCTAGGATGATGACTTCTTTACCCGCGCGCGCCAGGGCCCGCGCACAGGCCAAACCCACCACGCCCGCGCCAATGACCACCGCTTCAACGCGCTCAGTCATCACCTCTGGCCACTTTTATTATTCAAACTCAAGACTTAAATCTTGGGCAGGGTCACACCCTGCTGACCTTGATATTTACCGCCGCGATCTTTGTAGCTGATTTCGCATTCTTCATCGGATTCAAAAAAGATCACTTGCGCGACGCCCTCATTGGCGTAAATCTTTGCAGGAAGCGGGGTGGTGTTAGAGAACTCCAAGGTCACATAGCCTTCCCACTCAGGCTCAAAAGGGGTGACATTCACGATAATGCCGCAACGCGCATAGGTACTTTTACCTAAGCAAATGGTGAGCACATTTCGAGGAATACGGAAGTATTCCACCGTGCGCGCCAGTGCAAAGGAATTCGGGGGAATAATACACACCGGCCCGGTGATATCGACGAAAGAATTCGAGTCAAAATTTTTGGGATCAACGATGGTGGAATTGATGTTGGTGAATAACTTAAACTCTTCCGAGCAGCGAATATCGTAGCCATAGCTTGAAGTGCCATAGGACACCACGCGTTGCCCATTCACCTCTTTCACTTGGCGCGGTTCGAAGGGCTCGATCATGCCGTGCTCGGTGGCCATTTTTTTAATCCAGCGGTCTGATTTAACGCTCATATTGTCTTTCCAAAAAAACACTACCCGTCTCAATAATGCTCAAAGCGCCCCATGGGGAGTGAATGAGATCGCCCGTCCGATTTAGAAATACTTAGCCATTTTTGATCACAATCTTAGGGAATTTCGCGCTGTGATCCACGCCACGCTCGGCGATTTTCACGGCGACTTTGCGCGCGATGGCTCGGTAAGCTTCCGAGATCTTGCCATCAGGATCTGCAACAACAGTGGGCACGCCTGCATCGGTATGCTCACGAATACGAATATCTAAGGGCAATTCGCCCAGTAAAGACAGCTCATAATCTGCGCACATTTTTGCAGCACCGCCTGATCCAAAAATGTGTTCTTCGTGCTGACATTGTGAGCAGATATGCGTACTCATGTTCTCGATAATGCCAAGAATCGGTACCCCTACTTTTTCAAACATCTTCAGGCCTTTGCGGGCATCTAAAAGCGCGATGTCTTGAGGTGTGGTGACAACCACTGCACCGGTCACAGGTACTTTCTGGGCCAAGGTGAGTTGAATATCGCCTGTACCTGGCGGGAGATCCACCACCAAATAATCCAGATCTTGCCAGCGGGTATCGGACAACAACTGCTGCAAAGCCTGCGTCACCATCGGGCCACGCCATACCATAGGGGTTTCGTTATCTACTAAGTAGCCCACACTCATGGTTTGTAAGCCATGCGCCACGATGGGTTCCATGGTTTTGCCATCTAAGCTCTGTGGGCGTGAATCAATTCCTAACATCATCGGTTGAGAAGGACCGTAGATGTCGGCATCGAGTAAGCCTACGCGCGCACCTTCGTCCTGCAAGGCCAACGCCAAGTTTACTGAGGTGGTGGATTTTCCTACTCCGCCTTTGCCAGACGCCACGGCAATAATATTGCGAATGCCGGGCAAGGGTTTCAGGCCGCCTTGAACCGTATGCGACACCACCTTCCAGCCCACATTGACCTGAGCGAGCCCGATATCGGGCAGCCCCGCTAATACCTTCTGTAAACGCTCGCCAATCTCGCTAGCCGCGCGGCGCGCGGGGTAACGCAGTTGCACATCCACTTGAACATCTTTGCCTTGAATGCGAATAGCCGAAATGGCCTTATCGGCGTTAAAGGTTCGGCCCGTATTGGGATCGGTCAGATCGCCTACGAGTGCCTGCACTGTTGCTTGCGTGATTTCCATGCCTACTCCTTGAAAGATGATGAATTATACCTGTAGCGGCTCAGGCGCACCGTGCATGCTGCATGCGCCTATTCCCCCTTTTTGCAGAGTGAATTTTTTCCTGCGCTAAACTTCACTCATCCGGCCTTTGCTACAATCGAGACTTAACGTTGAAAAGTATGTTCTCCATGTCCCGCAAGATTCTTGTTACTAGTGCTCTTCCTTACGCCAACGGGAGTATTCATCTCGGTCACATGGTCGAGCATGTTCAAACCGATATTTGGGTGCGCTTTCAACGCATGCGTGGACATGAAGTTTGGTACGTCTGTGCGGATGACACCCACGGCACCCCCGTCATGCTGGCCGCTGAAAAAGCAGGCATCACCCCGGAACAATTGATTACCCAAGCCCGCGAAGAACATCTCCGGGACTTCATGGGATTTGGTATCAGCTATGATCTTTACTACAGCACCCATACCGAAGAAACAAAACATTTCGCGAATCTGATTTATACGAGATTGCGCGAAGCAGGCTTGATAGACATCCGACCGGTAGAACAGTTCTATGATCCGCAGCGAAAAATGTTCTTGCCAGACCGTTTTGTTAAAGGCGAATGCCCGCGCTGCCATGCCAAAGATCAATATGGGGATTCCTGTGAGGCTTGCGGGGCAACATACTCCACCACGGAATTGATCGACCCCTACTCGGCTGTAACCGGCGCGAAGCCCGAGCGGCGTTTATCCGATCATCACTTTTTTAAATTGGGTGCGTGTGCAGAATTCCTTAAGCACTGGACCCGTTCAGGAACCATTCCCTTAGCCGCAGCCAATAAACTGGGGGAGTGGTTTGAGGCAGGATTATCGGATTGGGATATCAGCCGCGATAAGCCGTATTTTGGTTTTGAAATACCCGGCGCGCCCGATAAGTTCTTTTATGTTTGGCTTGATGCCCCAGTGGGGTACATGGGCAGCTTTCAGCATCTGGCTGCACAAAAAAATCTGGATTTTGATGCTTGGTGGGGCGTGGATTCAGAAGCTGAGTTACACCATTTCATCGGCAAAGATATTTTGTACTTTCATAGTTTATTCTGGCCCGCGATGTTGGCACGCTCGGGTTTCCGGACGCCCACCCAATTACACGTGCATGGTTTCTTGACGGTAAACGGGGCAAAAATGTCGAAGAGCCGCGGCTCATTTATCACGGCTGGAAATTATCTCAACCACTTAAATCCCGAGCACTTACGCTATTACTACGCTGCAAAGCTGAACGCCAGTGTGGATGACCTTGATCTTAGCTTGGACGATTTCACCGCCCGAGTGAATAGCGACCTCATCGGCAAATACGTGAATCTGGCCAGCCGAACCGCGGGCTTCATTCGCAAACGATTTACGGGCCGCACCGCTCGCAATCTGCACGCACCCGCTGAAGATTTAGTGCAACGCTTCAGAGCAGCCGGTGACAGCATTGCGCTGGCCTATGAGCAGGGTGAATTCAGTAAAGCCATGCGAGACATCATGGCGCTCGCGGATCTTGCGAATCAGTATGTGGATGCCAACAAGCCTTGGGATATCGCTAAAGACGCTTCGCGCGATGCAGAACTACATGCAGTGTGTACCGCCTGCTTAGAGCTGTTCCGTTTACTCACCTTGTACCTGAAGCCCGTTCTCCCCAAAGTAGCCATGGAAGTAGAACGGCTTTTGCAAATACCTGAATTAAGTTGGGAAGCGATCGATGCGACTGTGCTCGATCAGCCTATTGAGGAATATCAACACCTCATGGCCCGTGTCGACGCCAAGCAAATTGAAGCCCTGCTGGCCGCTTCGAGTGAGACTGTTAAAGAAACGGCTCATAAGAATGAGTCAGGGAAAAATGAATCGGGGAAGAATGAGTCGGGGAAAAATGAATCGGGGGAAAGCAAATCCACTAAGGCAAACCCCGCGCCGCCCGCCCCTTTTGCAGAAACAATTGGCATTGATGATTTCTCTAAAATCGATCTTCGTGTAGGCCGTATTTTGAAAGCAGAGGCCATTCCTGAAGCCGATAAATTATTGAAGCTCACTATTGATTTGGGGCTAGAAATACGCACTGTATTTGCGGGAATCAAATCTGCCTATACGCCAGAATCTTTAGAAGGTCGTCTCACCGTCGTGGTGGCCAACCTCGCCCCACGCAAAATGCGTTTTGGCGAATCGCAAGGCATGGTGCTGGCTGCAGGGGATGGGCAGGGTATTTACATTCTCAATCCAGACAGTGGCGCCACACCGGGTATGCGAATCAAATAAGATAAACCATGCCTTAATAACTCACTTTTACAGAGGCTTCACCCAGCCAGTCAGTCAAGGCTTGCACGAAAACGTCATTCAGCTGCACCGGCGGCAACATGATCTCGCAGTATGCCGCTGCCCCTTGGTACCCAAGCTTAATGGGCGTCGTGCCAGGTCGGCTGGCTTCCATGAGGCTAGTGAGTTTTTTAGGGTCATGATGCGCAGCACATTGAATGGTCAGCATCCGCGCAAAATGCGCACGCGCACTCGATAAATCCCATACCTGTTCGGCCGATACCCGCACCCCCCCGCTAAAATGGTCATGCCGTGGGCGCCCTTCCACCACCAGCAGTTGATCCTCTTTAATTTGGCTGCGCACTTTTTCAAAGAGCTCAGCGAAAATGGTCACTTCCAGTTTGGCCGAACCATCATCCAATTCCACAATGCCCATGCGACCACTGCGGGTTTGTTGAATGCGACTCCCATACACCACCCCCGCCACAATGATCGGCTCTTTTTGCGGCACGACATCCACCAATCGGCGACGAATGAATCCCTGCACCTCGCTGCGAAAACCTTCGAAGGGATGACCGCTAAAGTAAAAGCCCAAACAGGATTTTTCGTTTTGCAGTTTTTCACGTAAAGACCAAGGTTTGGCGGCAACCAGTTCAGCACTGGCTGAGACATTACCCAAGCCCTCAGAAAAGAGACCGCTCTGCAAAAGACTGGCTGCCTCTACTTCAGCAATTTCACAAGCACGTCCTACCGAAGCCAATAGACTAGAGCGCTCAGCACCCGTCCAATCAAAGGCACCCGCACGAATCAACGCTTCGATCACGCGGCGGTTTACCACCCGCTTATCCATGCGATTACAAAAATCAAACAGGTCTTTGAAGCGACCTGCCGCTTCACGTTCGCGCACAATTTCAAGTGCGGCATTCTCCCCCGAGCCTTTGACTGCGCCTAAACCATATCTAATCGCACCACGGCCAATCGGAATAAATCGATAACCCGATTCATTCACATCTGGGCCTAAGACTTCCAAGCGATTAGCCTGACTATCCTCCACGAAGATGCGCACCTTATCGGTGTCATCCATATCGGCTGAAAGCGTTGCCGCCATGAAGGCAGAAGTGTGGTGGCATTTGAGCCATGCGGTCTGATAGGAGATCAGCGCATACGCTGCTGAGTGCGATTTATTGAAGCCATACTCGGCAAACTTTTCCATCAAGTCGAAAAGTCGTCCGGCTAACTCATCGCTGATGCCGCGCTGTTTGGCCCCATCGCAAAAACTCATGCGTTGCTTGGCCATTTCATCAGCCAACTTCTTACCCATCGCACGCCGCAAGAGATCCGCCGCACCCAAGCTATAGCCTGCGAGTACCTGAGCGATTTGCATGACCTGCTCTTGGTACACAATGACACCATAGGTAGGGCGCAAAATCGGCTCAAGATCTGGATGAAAATAATCCGCTTGTTGTTTACCGTGCTTACGATCAATAAAGTCATCCACCATGCCCGACTGCAACGGACCAGGTCGGTTCAGCGCCATGAGCGCAATGATCTCCTCAAAATTATCGGGCTTCAGGCGCTTTTCTAAATCGCGTGCGGTGCGTGACTCTTGTTGGAACACCGCACTGGTATTGCCGCTCGTAAACAAAGCATAGGTAGCGGGGTCATCTAACGGTATCTCTTCGAGCGAAATTTTTTGCAGGGCTTCATTGCCCTCTTGTCGCGCCAGATCCCGCACATAGCGAATTGCCCAATCCAAAATGGTGAGTGTGCGTAAACCTAAAAAGTCGAACTTCACTAAGCCCACTTTTTCCACGTCATCTTTATCAAACTGACTGACCATGGAAGTGTTGCCGTCTTGGGCATACAGCGGTGTGAAGTCAGTGAGGCGTCCGGGCGCGATCAATACGCCACCCGCATGCATGCCTACATTGCGCGTGATGCCTTCTAGTTTTTCAGCCAGGACTAAAAGCTCGGCCACTTCTTCTTCTTTGCTGGCGCGCTCATTAAGTTGGGGCTCATCTTCGCGCGCCTTAGCCAGTGTGATGCCAAGCTCAAAAGGAATCAGCTTGGCAAGTTGATCCACAAAGTTATAAGGCAAATCTAATACGCGCCCCACATCACGCACGACTGCTTTAGCGGCCATGGTACCAAAGGTAGCAATTTGCGAAACGCAATCAGCGCCGTATTTATTGCGCACGTATTCAATCACGCGCTCGCGCCCATCCTGACAAAAATCGATATCAAAGTCAGGCATGGAAACCCGTTCAGGATTGAGAAAGCGCTCAAACAGCAAGTCATAACGGATAGGATCCAGATCGGTAATACCCAAGCAATACGCCACCAATGAACCCGCACCGGAACCCCGCCCGGGCCCTACAGGTACCCCATTCTCTTTGGCCCAATTGATGAAATCAGCCACGATCAAGAAATAGCCAGAGAAGCCCATCTGCACGATGGTGTTCGTTTCAAACGCTAAGCGCGCTTCATAGAGGGGGCGTTGCTTTTCTCGCTCAATGGGATCAGGAAAGAGATGCGCCATGCGCGTCACCAA
The DNA here is from genome assembly GCA_903905585.1 of uncultured Ferrovum sp. GTDB lineage: Bacteria > Pseudomonadota > Gammaproteobacteria > Burkholderiales > Ferrovaceae > CAIVHB01. The sequence goes on from CAIVHB010000012.1 coordinate 30,974, forward strand.
TCTACGCGCAGACTCCGC
>CAIVHB010000013.1 GCA_903905585.1 uncultured Ferrovum sp.
GAAATAGCGGAAGTGGTCAATTGCCAAAGGAATATCAGCCGCCATCGTCTCACGCAAAGGCTTACCGTTATCCCATGTTTCAGCGGTGGCGATCAACTCAAGATTGGCTTCCATGCGGTCAGCAATCTTATTGAGCATATTAGCGCGCTCGGTCGGAGAAGTTTTGCCCCACGCTGCTTTAGCTGCGTGTGCCGCATCTAATGCATGTTCAATATCCTCAGCGGTAGAGCGAGGAATTTCGCAAAAAGCCTTACCGGTCACGGGTGTGGTGTTTTCGAAATACTGCCCCTTCAAAGGCGCAACCCACTCGCCATTGATGAAGTTGCCATAACGTTTTTTGAAAGGGACGGCGAAGCCGTATTTTCCTGGTTCGATAGCGCTCATTAATTTATTCCTCCGAAATTTTTTAAGTGGTGAAATCCCCTGTTTTTTCAGGGTCTGTGTATTTATAAGCATGAAGCGAGCCAATTACAATGTTTGAATTGGGCTGACTCTTCAATGCCCCATGCTAGCAAGGTTTCGCGGCAAAAACCGGATCAATCAAGATTTCTTTATTTCATTGTTACTGATTAATGATGTATATCTTTCCAGCCGCAACTGTTCCGAACCGGAACAGTTTTCGTAACAATACTACAAAATATGAATATATATTTGATGACCCGATGAACTATACAAACCTATTTAAGGGATTGTTCGGATTGCACTTTTTACTATTAGGCGTTAATGTTTTGCAACAGATTACAAACTTTGTTCAAAAAACATATTGAAAGTTTAGGTTAGAGCAAAACGTAGCAAAAAAATTAAATAATAAATATAAAGAGCTTCGCTTCACTGGAGCGGGCAAAAGAGGAGATTCCCGCGATGGGTAATCGAGCAAAATCGTCTTCGAGCGAGCTCATGGCGCTGAAAGAGCGCGCAATTGAATCAGGGACTGTGGGACGCAACAGTATCCCCGCTGAAATTCAGCGTTCATGGCGCCGCTGCGCCGATCAAGGATTGAGTCTTGCCAGTGGCCGCACCCCTGAGCGTTTAAGTAGTTATGAACTTAAAGAACGTGCAGCCCGCTTTGATCGCCTAGTAAGCGGGGCAGCTCCCATCATGCATAATCTCTCTCATCAAATCTCCAATACACGAAGTATGGTTTTATTGAGTGACCCTGAAGGCTTGATTCTTCATGCGGTAGGCGACGATGACTTCATCTCTAGCGCAGAGCGCGTCGCACTCAAACCAGGTGTGCGATGGGACGAAGAAACCAAAGGGACCAACGCGATCGGTACCGCTGCAATAGAACGCACTGCCGTTCTAGTCCACGCAGCTGAACACTATGTTGAACAAAATCAGTTTTTAACCTGCTCGGCCTCACCCATTTTTGATGGCTTTGGCGATCTAGCTGGGGTTTTGGATATCTCTGGAGACTATCGCTCTTATCAAGATCACACCCTAGCCCTCGTTCGCCTGGGCGCTCAAATGATTGAAGATCGTTTGTTTGAGGAAGTGGCTGGGGGATATCACTTGGTTCGCTTCCATCCTCAACGTGCCTATCTATTTAGCGTAGCCGAAGGTCGCGCAGCCTTCGACGATGGCGGAAGACTGATTGCGCTGAATCATAGAGGTCGTGAATTGCTCGCTGCCCAGGGATGCGGAGAGTCTTTCGATCAATTATTTGGACTGCCATTTGAACAAGCATTAGGGAGATCAAACGCATTTACCCAAACCACACTTTCGTGCACCCTACCACGCGGCATATCGGTTGCCTTGTCTTTACAGATTGCACGAACACAGCAGAGAGTGATTGGGGCAACTCCAGCCTTGCCTGAATTGGCCTCAAGGCAAGATCAGAGAATCAAATCGTCACAACGGCTTCACCCATCTCCATCTGAGATAGGTCGTCACGATCAAAAGATGGCCCAGGTGGTAGAACGCGCACGAAGAGTGATGTTATCTGGCATTCCTCTCTTGATCGAAGGGGAGTCAGGCAGCGGAAAAGAGTGGGTTGCACGTTCTTTGCATGACCATGGACCTCGATCCAATAAAGCATTTGTGGCGGTCAATTGCGCTGCCATCCCTGACACCTTGATCGAATCGGAACTCTTTGGCTATGAGGAAGGTGCATTTACTGGAGCACGTAAACGCGGTTCTCTAGGACGCATTCGTGAGGCCGATGGCGGAACGCTCTTCTTAGACGAAATAGGCGATATGCCTATGGCTATGCAAGCCCGCCTACTCAGGGTTTTACAAGATAGGGCAGTGAATCCTCTCGGAAGCGGTCGTAGCTTTCCGGTAGATATCAATGTGGTGTGCGCAACGCACAGACATCTGAAAGATCTTGTTGCTGAGGGCAAATTTAGAGAAGACTTGTTCTATCGTTTAAATGGTTTCACCGTGGCATTGCCCGCCTTGCGAGAACGACAAGACCTTCGCGAGTTGGTTGCGCAATTACTCGCAGATGAATCCAATTCTCTAGGAATCACAGCAAGCGTAAATGATGAAGTCATGGAGCTCCTGGTTTCCCATCCTTGGCCAGGAAATATTCGTCAATTGCGTAATGTGATTCGAACAGGAATAGCTTTAATGGATGATTCCAAAGTCCTTGATCGCTTCTGTCTTGCCGATGATTTCCTTGCTGAATCCAAACACCCATCCAACTTTGTCAAAACGGCTTCTGTTGCTCCATCATCAGAAAGCAAAACCCTCGATTACATGGGTTCCTCTCCTCCAAACTCATCTGCTCAAGGTTTTAGCTTGGATGAAGCCGAGTGGAAAACCATGGAAGAGGTTCTTAGCCGCTGTGGGGGCAATGTTTCAGCAGCAGCAAAAACATTGGGGATCAGCCGAAATAGGCTGTACAGAAAACTCCGGCAGTA
>CAIVHB010000014.1 GCA_903905585.1 uncultured Ferrovum sp.
ATGCCCGCAGCAAGCCCAAGCTACCCCATGGGCCCTTATCGTTTTGTGAATCGTGAATACATGATCATCACTTACGAAACAGATAAAGATTTATTGCGTGCTGCAGTACCCGAGCCTTTGGTACCTAATGAAGACGGCCATGTTTTGTATGAGTGGATTCGTATGCCTGATAGCTCAGGTTTCGGTGACTACACCGAGAGTGGCGTGGTGATTCCTTGTACTTACAAGGGCGAGCCGATTAATTTCACGGCACAAATGTATTTGGATGACGAGCCCCCCATCTCTGCAGGCCGTGAGATCTGGGGTTTTCCCAAGAAGTATGCACACCCCAAGCTAGAAGTGGCTTCTGACACCCTGACCGGCACATTGCATTACGCGGGTCAGATGGTGGCGATGGGCACCATGGCTTACAAGCATCAAGAAAGCCCCGGTGGCATTGAAGCCGCTGCTAAAGGCATGACCAAGACTCAGTGCAATCTGAAGATCATTCCGGATGTGGATGGTAGCCCCAAGATTTGCCAGTTGGTTGCGTACAATCTGACCGACATCACCATCAAAGGCAGCTGGGTTTCTCCTGCTCGCTTACACCTGATTCCTCACGTGAATGCCCCCGCTGCTGATTTGCCAGTAAAACGCATCGTAGGCGGTAAGCACTTTATCGGTGATCTCACCTTGCCCCACGGCCGGGTGTTGTTTGATTACTTGAAAGAGGCTTAATCCATGAATAAGCAGGATGTGAAGTCTTTATCATCGATGCCCTTGCAAAGCCCCACCTATCCTCGTGGGCCTTTTAAGTTCTTTGATCGTCAGTACATGATCATTCGCTACAAAACAGACCCGGCTGCGATACGTGCTCTGCTGCCTGAGCCCTTAGCGCCTGATGGTGATGTGGTGGCAGTGCAATGGTTGGATTTGCCTGACGGTGAAGGCTTCGGCGCGTATGGCGCGGCGGCTCAGACCATTCCTTGCACCTATAAAGGCGAGCATTGTGTATTCATCAGCCAAATGATTGTAGACAATTGTCCTCCCTTAGCAGGTGGCCGTGAGATTTGGGGCTATCCCATGAAGCACGGTAAACCTTTATTGCATGTGACCGGGGATACTTTATCGGGTCAGTTGGACTATGCCGGTCAGCGCATCGCGAATGGCACCATGGTCTACAAGCATGATGCATTTGATCACGGCAATATTGCCCACGCTGAAGAGATCTTGAATCGCACCCAAGTGACTTTGAAATTGATACCGGATATTGATGGACGTCCGGCGATTGCGCAGTTGGTGGCGGTGAATTTCACAAATATTCATGTGAAAGGGGCTTGGAATGGTAAAGCCCGTTTGGAGCTGATTCCTTCTGTGAATGCGCCGTTTGCTGATCTGCCTGTGCACCATGTTGTGGGTGGCCAGCAATTCGTCACCGATATGACGCTTCCTTACGGACGCGTGCTACACGACTACCTAGTAGGTTAAGCTTGAGCCTTCTGATTGGTTGAGTTGCGCAATTGACTACTAAACCGCATAACGCCTCCTCTTCGGAGGCGTTGCTGCGTGCAGCCCTCGTGGAGTATGGGTTACGACTCGGTGCTTCGGGTTTAAGCGAAGGCAGCACCGGCAATATCAGCGTGCGTGTCCCGCAGGGGATGCTGATCACGCCCAGCGGCATGGCCTATGACTTGCTGCGTCCCGAGAGCATGGTAGGGGTATTGCCCGATGGCTCGTATTCGGGTTCTTTGAAGCCTTCCAGCGAATGGCGATTTCACCGCGATATTTATCTTGAGCGCCCTGAAGTGGGGGCGGTAGTGCATGCCCATCCGATCCACGCCACTTCACTGGCGATTCGTGGGATGACTATTCCGCCGCTGCATTACATGATTGCGGTAGCCGGTGGTAAAACTATTCCTTGCGCGCCGTATGCTACTTTTGGTTCTGAGGCGTTATCAAGGTGTGTCCTGGATACCCTACACGGCTTCAAAGCGTGTTTAATGGCTAATCATGGAATGATCGCGGTGGGTGCTGATTTGGCTGAAGCCATGCGCATTGCCATTGAGGTAGAGGTCTTGGCCAAGCAATATATCCTGACCCTACAACTGGGTGGCCCAGTTTTATTAAATGACGAGGAAATGGAACGCGTGCTCGATAAATTCAAAACCTACGGTAAGCAAGACCTCTAGCCCTCAATCATGGATACCAATATTCCCATTCAGGGACTAAAAGATATTGCTGATCGTTATGACGGCTTCCTCATTGATCAATGGGGAGTATTGCATGACGGTGAGAAGCCCTATCCGGGTGCGGTAGAGGCGCTTGCGCGCATTAAGGCGGGCGGGCACCGTATCGTGATTATCAGTAATTCGGGTAAACGGGCTGCTGCGAATGCCTCACGCCTGTCAAGGCTGGGCTTTCCACCCGAAAGTTATGATGACTTAGTGACTTCGGGTGAAGTGGCCTGGCAGGCCTTGGCAGAGCGCAAGGACCCGGTGTATTCGCGTTTTGGAAACCGCTGCTTGTTGCTGACTACGGGCGGGGATGCCGGCTTTCTGGATGACCTAGATTTGGTTGCGGTAGATAAGCCTGAGAAGGCCGATTTTGTGCTGTTGGCGAGCATTGATTCCACCACCAAAGAAGGTGAGGTGGAGGCGGTACTGCATAAAGCTCTGGTGGCGGGCTTGCCTTTAATTTGCACCAACCCAGATCGCGTTCGCATCACTCCCGAAGGCACAGCCCCTGGGACCGGCGCTTTGGCGGAGCGCTATCAAAAGCGGGGCGGTACGGTGAGCTTTATCGGTAAGCCTTTTCCTAAGGTGTACGAGCATTGCCGGCGCTTAATGCATGACCAGGGCGATCGCCAGCTGCTGTGTATCGGCGATTCTTTGCAGCATGACATTCGGGGCGGGCGTCGAGCGGGCTACCATACGGCCTTCGTGTTGGGCGGTATCTTCGCCTCGCACTTTGCGGGCCTGAGTGGTGAGGAATACAAGCACACGCTCAATCGCCTCATGGAAGAACACGAGGCCTACCCCGATTGGGTGCTCGAGCAGTTCGCGTGGTAAGGGTTGCCCAAGCCGCTTAGTTTTTGTTGCGAAGCAGGCGTTGGCGCTGTCAGTGCGTATCATTTAAATGTCCTGAAACCCGACTTTTATTTGAATCTCATCCTGTGGCTAGATTTAGAAATATTGAACGAGTAGCCAGAAGAAAGTTACTTCAGCTTCATGCGGTTACTCTGATAGCTGATTTAAGTATCCCTCCTGGTAACCAGCTAGAGGCATTGAAGGGGGATCGCAAAGGGCAATTTAGTATTCGAATTAATGATCCATGGCGTATTTGTTTTGTTTGGAATATAGATGGGTCTTATGAGGTTGAAATCGTCGATTACCACTGATATTTCAAGGTAAAAATCAAATGACTGAACTTCTTGAAGAGATACATCCTGGGGAGATTTTGTTAGAGGACTTTATGAAGCCCATGGGGATTACTGCGCGGCAACTGGCTTCCGATATTGATGTGCCCCCCAGTCGCATCAGCGACATTGTGCATGGACGTCGCCAAATTACCGCGGATACGGCAGTGCGCTTGGGATTATTTTTTTCAATGGAACCCCGATTCTGGATGAATTTACAAACAGAGTATGACTTGAGGATTACGCAACGCGAGTCATCAGTGCAGATGACTTCCAGAATTCGGGTATACCAAGCCGCTTAGTTTTTGTTGCGAAGCAGGCGTTGGCGTTCACGCTCCCACTCGCGCTCTTTTTCGGTTTCGCGCTTGTCGTGCTGCTTCTTCCCTTTGGCTAGGCCCAGTGCCAGTTTAATGCGGCCGCGTGTGTAATGGAGATCCAGCGGAACCAAAGTATAACCCGCACGCTCTACCTGGCCGATCAGCTTAGAGATCTCTGCTTGATGCATGAGCAGATTTCTGGTTCTGACAGGGTCAGGAGAAATGTGGGTGGAAGCCGTGGGAAGAGGGCTAATGTGAGCGCCAATCAGCGTTAAGGCGCCGTTGAGGATCACAACGTAGGCCTCCTTCAACTGGGCGCGCCCAGCGCGGATGGCTTTGACCTCCCATCCTTCTAGCACAAGGCCGGCTTCAAACCGTTCCTCAATAAAATAGTCATGGAAGGCCTTGCGGTTCTCAATAATACTCATGCCGCGTGCGGTCTCATCAAATAATCGTGTATTTTACGGCATTATGATGTTGGCAAGGAACTCATACTCGGATGGCACAAGTCCATAAAACAGTTTTGGTGGAATATTCCGCCGCCCACATGCGTGATTTGGTTGAGGATGTGCTCGCTTATCCCCAGTTTTTACCTTGGTGCGGAGGCTCGGCGATCCGCTCGCAAGAGGATTTGGTGACGGTGGCGTCCGTAACCATTGATTTTCATGGGGTAAAGCAGACCTTCACCACACGTAATACGCGGGTGACCGATTCACTCTTGAATATTGCTTTGGTGGATGGGCCTTTTAAGCGCCTGGAGGGGCACTGGAAGTTTGTGCCCTTGGTGGAACCGGGGGAGGGCGGGGCGGTGCTGGGATGCAAAGTGGAGCTTGCATTGGAATATGAGTTTTCAAGTCGAATTCTAGAACGGTTGATTGGCCCCGTATTTGCGCGGATTTGCGATACCTTTGTGGATTGTTTTGTGTCGCGGGCCGATCAACTCAAAGCTGCGGATAAACTGAACACATTGAATGCCTTGTGAATACGTGCAGCCCACTCAAATCTGACACGCCTCTGGCGCCTGGCAATCCTTCAGAAGTAAAGAGGCGCTGATGCGCGTCTGTGTGTGCATAGATCAAGTGGGAGAAATGCGGCGGGATTGGCTGGAGCTGCCGGATGGCTGCCTTGTTCGCGAAGTACTGACGCACTTTGGAATCGTTTTTGGGGATGGGGCTTTACCTGCCGAGATTGCGGTGGGGGTGTTTGGCCAGTTGGTAGGATTGGATCACGCCTTATCGGATGGCGACCGTCTGGAAGTATATCGCCCCTTGGCGATTTCGCCTGCCGAGCGGCGGAGACAGCGCGCAGCGCAGCGCAAACAATAACATTATTTGTATATCCCATTGACATATCCCTGGTGGCAGAATATAGTTTTAGTCAAGATATAAGGCCTTAGTCTAGGAGCTTAAATGGTGGCAAAAACAACGTTGTTTCTGAGTAATCGTTCACAAGCAGTGAGATTGCCCAAAGAGGTTGCCTTTCCTGCTGAGGTGCATGAAGTCAGAATCACTAAGGAAGGTAATCGAAGAATCATTACCCCTTCTCACTTGAGCTGGGATGATTTTTTTGATGCACCAGGTGTGGATTTGGGTTCGCGTGATCAACCTACAATGCAAGAGAGAGAATCCTTTTAATGTTGAGATACATGCTCGATACAAACTTATGTATCAGGGTATTGAGGGATCGTCCTAAAAATATTCGAAAGAAGTTTAATGAAGAGGCATCGAGCCTGTGTATTTCTACCGTTGTTCTTTATGAACTGCTCGCTGGCGCCAGAAAGTCAGCACGTCCTGAGCACAACCTGTTGCAAGTTGAGTCGTTTGCGTCACGCCTTGAGGTTCTTGACTATGACACTCCTGCATCGGATCACACTGCTGAGATTAGAAATTCACTAGAGCAGGCGCGTTGTGTCATTGGGCCTTATGATCTGATGATTGCAGGGCACGCCCGCAGCAGAGGGCTATGTGTGGTAACGGGAAACCTGGGGGAGTTTTCCCGCGTGAAAGGATTATTATGCGAGGATTGGATAGGCTTCGAGTGAAACCGCTTGGGCTGTAACAGCACCTTGCGTATAATGCGGTTTTGCAA
>CAIVHB010000015.1 GCA_903905585.1 uncultured Ferrovum sp.
AGTGGGATAAATGGGTGTGAGTTCAGTTGCAAGCGGGGTTTCAGAATCCACAACCCGATAACGCGGATGAACAAACTCTGTTCCTTGAAAGCCCGCGCGACATTCCCCGCTAATGCGGAGTCGGGTGCCGGGTTGAAATTGTTTGAGCTGACTGGGAAAAAAATTTAAAAACCGCAGGGAAAGTTGAGGAAGCCCCCCCGCAACAAAAACACGAAGTGTGCGGCGCGGTCGATACCCAATTTCATGATTGAGAACTTCAACTTCAACGTGAACCATCTCCCCTGCTTGTACCTCATCCCAGGGGGTGAGTTGGGTCTCATCTTCGTAGCGCAGCGGAAGGTGCAGTAAAAGGTCTTCCCAGCGCTGAATCCCTATTCCGCGAAGGCGTGCGCGCATTGCGGGGGCAAGGCCCTCCAAAGGATCACCCTTGAAGGGCTGGGCTGCCATTCGTTTTGGCTTAATGGGGTAGAGCCAAGATTCCGTCTATTTCAACTAAAGCATTTCGTGGCAAAGACGCCACGCCTACTGCGGCGCGGGCAGGGTAAGGAGCAACAAGATATTCCGCCATGATTTCATTGACCCTAGCAAAATGGGACAAATCTGTAAGGTAAACCGTTAAACGAACCAGATCATTCAAACTTCCGCCAGAAGCGACCGCAACCGCACGTAAATTATTTAATACCTGATGAATTTGGGCGTCGATGCCATCCACCATGGTCATGGTTTCTGGAGCTAGGCCGATTTGACCTGACATATACACTGTATGGCCATGGCGAACTGCTTGGGAATAAGTACCAATGGCGCTGGGTGCGTGGTCCGTTGAGATAATTTGTTTATCCATGTTTGCATTGTCTCCGTGATTAGCTTTCCAGGCGTGCGATGCGAACAACCTCAGGAAGGCTACGCAATGTTTGCATGACTTCGGCAAGGTGGTTTCGGTCTCGTACTGATATAGTGAAATTAAGACTGGCATAAGCTCCAGTCTCTCGTTGATCTTGAAATAGCGATTCAATATTGGCATTGGCTTCGGAAAATGCAGCTGCAACAGCTGCCAATACACCACGTTGATGTACGCACATGAGACGAAGCGTGACTTCATAAGTTCGACCTGGTGTGTGATCCCATTCCACATCAATCCAATCCTCGCCAGAGGAATGCGCTTGTCGTATGGCTTTACATTGGTGAGTATGAACAATTAATCCTTGTCCGTTTTTGATCACACCAATAATAGGGTCACCGGGAATGGGCCTGCAGCAAGTAGCAAGTTGAACCGCCAGACCCTCTGTGCCATGAATGATGACCTTGGCTTGATGAATCTGATTATCAGTGAGAGGGATTTCTGTTCCATGAAGCAGACGTCGTGCTACGACCATATTCAGTCTGATTCCAAGGCCAATATCAGCAAAAATCTCTTCCTGCGTTTTGGCGCGATCACCCTTGAGTAGTCTCTTCCAATGCTCTGTTGTCAGCGAATCGGGATCGAACTGTAAGGCACGCAAAGCCTGATTGAGTAAGCGTTCGCCTAATTCTAAGGATTCACTATATTGACGTGTCTTGAGGAAGTGACGAATATGGCTGCGTGCTTTACCG
>CAIVHB010000016.1 GCA_903905585.1 uncultured Ferrovum sp.
GCGAGATCGACTTTCCCCAGATTATTTCTGAGGCAGAACAGCTTCACAACCAAGGCTTTCCTGAGCTTGCCGTGGTGCTATATCAAACATGGCTGCAGCGCACGCGCAGTCCCTACGCCCATGCAGTATATTTCAATTTGGGCGTGCTTCTTTCTTCCTTGGGGCAAACGCAGGAATGCGAAAACACCTACCGTAAAGCCATAGAAATTGCGCCTAGTTTCATGCATCCTCGCGTGAATTTAGGCTTAACGCTAGAAGGCAAAGGCCAAGTCGACGAAGCCCTGGTGGAATGGAAATGGGTTGCTGAACATTGCCCCAATGATGAGAACAATCAACCCCTCTTGCTCGCCGCCCTCAATCATCTGGGCCGAGTTTTAGAGATACGTAAGCAATTCGATCAGGCCATCGAGTACCTTCACCGTAGCCTACTCATTTCAGCCGACCAACCCGATACCATTCATCACTGGGTGTTCTTACGTCAAAAAGTGTGCACCTGGCCCGTATTCCCTGAAATGCCCAACCTTGATGAACCGGCCATGCGCAAAAGCACTTCGGCCTTGGCGATGCTCAGCGTATCCGATGACCCGCAGGAGCAACTCAATGCCGCGCTGGAGTTTATTAAGCGTAAAGTCACCAAAGATCTGCCTATCCTCAGCAGCAAAAAACGTTACAAGCACGACAAGATTAGAATTGGCTATGCCTCCGGCGATTACTGCTTACACCCCGTCTCATTGCTCACCGTTGGCTTGTTTGAATTGCACGACCGCAATCAATTTGAAGTGTACGGCTACGATTGGAGCCCAGAAGACAATTCGGATTTGCGCAAGCGCGTGATCAATGCCATGGATCATTTCCATTCCATTCATGGGCTAGGCCAGAAGGAGTCGGCCGAGCTGATTCGCTCACACGAAATCGATATTTTGGTCGATTTGCAGGGACAAACAGCAGGGGCCAGACCCGATATGCTGGAATATAAACCTGCCCCCATTCAGATCACATACTTGGGCTTGCCCGCCACGACGGGATTTCCCTCCATCGACTATGTCATTGCCGATGAATTTCTGATTCCGCCCGATTCAGCAAAATACTTTTCAGAAAAAATGATCTATATGCCTGACCTGTATATGATCAGTGATAACAAGCGCCCCGTCGGTGCCAAACCGACGCGTGCCAGCAATAATTTGCCGGAAGAGGCCTTTGTTTTCTGTTCTCTCAATAATAGCTACAAATACACCCCCGAGATCTTTGATACTTGGATTAAGATTCTGCGTCGTGCTCCCAATAGCGTCTTATGGCTGTTGGCCGATAACCAATGGGCAGAACAAAATCTACGTAAAGAAGCAAAAGCACGAGGACTGGAGGATCATCGCTTGATTTTTGCGGGCCGTGTTGCCCCCGAAAACTACCTTGCCCGCTTCCAGATCGCGGATCTCTTCCTAGATACCTTTGCCTTTAATGCAGGAACAACAGCCAATGATTGCTTATGGGGAGGTTGCCCCATCCTGACCTATACGGGTCGCTCCTTTGCATCTAGAATGGCCGGGGCGCATCTTACCGCGATTGGCCTACCCGAACTGATTACCTATAATTTGAATGAGTATGAGGAGATGGCGGTGAGCTTGTCGCAAGACCCCGAGCGCTGCAAAGCCTTGCGCGCAAAGATTGAAGATGCCAAATTGAATGGCCATGCTTTCAATACTGCCAAATTTGTGAAGGAATTAGAGTCTCGCCTGGTTCCCCTCTATCATCAAGATTTAACAGACCATTAGTTCCTCCTCGCTCCATGCGATAATCCAAATCTACATGCATGACGTATTGCTGAATCTCAAGGAACACTGCCCGACATGAGCGAGACTGCTTCCCATTCTGTCGTCCAATGCTTAACTGCCATTGCTCAGTTACATGGATTACAGATTAATCCAGAAAGTCTGATTCATGAATATGCACTCACAGGAGAAGAACCACGCCCTTTAAAAGTGGTCGTCATGGCCAGAGGGATGGGGCTCAAAGCGCGCATCAGTAAACTCAGCTGGCGTGGCTTATTCCTCCAAGATGGCATCTTCCCTTTCATTGGCACGCTAAAAAGTGGCACATCCATCATCATCATGGGGGTGCGCTCCGCGAAGGATGGCCAGGAAGAATCCGTCGCACTACTCGATCCTTTAGAACCCAACGCGCAAATTCAGTATAAAACGCGTGCGGAATTCGAGAGAATCTGGGATGGCCCCGTGATATTTTTAAAGCGCTTGCATGTCTTAGGGGATCCTAAACAGCCTTTTGGATTTGCATGGTTCATTCCTGAAATCCTCAATCAGGGCAATGCATTTCGCGATGTCGCCTTTGCTGCTATCGCGCTTAGCCTGCTCTCCATGGCTTCGCCATTATTTTTTCAGTTGGTGATTGATAAGGTGTTGGTGCATGAAAGCACCACCACACTTTGGGTACTCACCAGCGGTGTATTAATTGCTTTGATTTTAGAAGGGATCTTCTCTTATCTGCGGCAGATGCTCATGCTGCATGCGACCAATAAGATCGATATCCGGGTAACCCGTAAAGCTTTTTCACATCTGGTTTCGCTGCCCATTGATTACTTTGAAACCACTTCGGCAGGTGTGGTGGCTCGTGTCATGCAACAGCTAGAGGGTATTCGTGGCTTCCTGACCGGAAGCCTGTTTTTTACTGTGTTGGATACCCTAACCCTGCTGCTCTATGCGCCGTTGATGTTTTCTTACTCACCCCTACTGGCAGTGATTGTGGTGGTATTTACCTTTCTGATTGCAGGGATCGTGGCAGCGCTGTTGCCTACTTTCAAACGATTGCTAGATAAACTCAATACCGCTGAAGGTTCACGTCAGGGAATGCTGGTTGAAACCATTCACGGCATGCGAACCGTCAAGTCTTTGGCCATTGAGCCCGCACTGCGCAAAACCTACGATCAAATGTCGGCTACCGCCATTAGTGCGCATTTCAAGGTGGCCATCGTCGCTTTAAATGGAAATGCCGTCACCGAATTACTCGGCAAATTGTTACCCGTGATCATCATCGCCGTCGGAGCACAAAGTGTGTTCGATCAAAGCATGACCGTGGGCGGACTCATCGCCTTCCAAATGCTTTCCGGTCGTGTGAGCGGCCCCCTGATGGCGATTGTAGGACTCATCAATCAATACCAACAAACGGCGGTTTCAGTCCGTATTCTGGCTGATGTGATGAATCGCCCTTCAGAGGGACGAGGCAGCGGAGGCTTGCGCCCCATGCTGAACGGGGACATCGAGTTCGACAATGTCGTATTCCGCTACCCCAGCGCAAACAGGCCTGCCCTAGACCATACAACCTTCAAAATTAAGGCCGGCATGATGGTGGGTGTGGTGGGCAGAAGCGGGTCAGGTAAAACCACGCTCACCAAAATCCTTCAAGGCCTGTATCAAATTCAAGACGGGGTGGTTCGCTTTGATGGCGTGGATGCGCGCGAGATCGATCTTGCACATTTGCGCCGCCAAATAGGGGTCGTGCTGCAGGAGAACTTCTTGTTCCGAGGTTCCGTGCGTGAAAACATTTCTATGGGTATGCCCAGCGCTACCTTCCAAGAAATTGTCGAAGCTGCTCAGCTGGCTGGCGCGGATGAATTTATTGAGCGCCTTCCCAATGGCTATGACAGCCTCTTAGAAGAAAATGCAGCCAACCTCAGTGGCGGGCAAAAACAGCGTTTATCTATTGCCCGCTCATTATTGCTCAAACCTCGTATCTTAATTTTAGATGAAGCTGCCAGTGCACTGGATCCTGAAAGCGAAGCCATTTTTATGCGTAACCTCAATAGTATTTCAGTAGGACGCACCCTCATTATGGTTTCCCATCGCCTTTCCACACTCGTCAATGCAGACTGCATTTTGGTCATGCAACAAGGCAAGCTAGAACATGCCGGCACCCATGCTGAGCTGCTTCAAGTCAGTGATACCTATCAAACCTTATGGAATCAACAAACGGGGCATCTATGAGTAAAGACGATTTGCCCACCAAACCGATCGATCTTCCTGCCGTCGATTTTTTACCCGATGCGGATGAAATTGAACGTCGTCCACCACCGCCTTTTGCACGCCTGACCCTGCACTTTGTTTTAGTTGGCTTTGTTGCTTTCTTAATTTGGGCATCTTTTTCCCAGATCGAGGTGATCGTAGCGGCAAAAGGGCGTTTAGTCCCTAAAGTCCCCAACATCATCTTGCAGCCCTTTGATACGGCCGTGATCCAGTCCATTTATGTGAGGCCCGGTGAGGTGGTGCATAAAGGCGACAAACTGGCGGATCTAGATCAGACCTTTACGCGTGCCGATGAGTCTGAGCTTAAAACCAAATTGGCGAGTCTTAATACCCAGTGGGAATCCATCAACGCAGAACTCAAAGGCCGCAAAGGGGCCAATGGGCAAGGCTCAGATTCAGACAACGAAATTCAATCTAATTTATCTTCTCAACGTCAGGCTAATTATTTAGCCCAGGTGAATCGTCAAGATGAAACGATTGCGCGACTGCGTTCCACCTTAGATTCAGCTCAACGCGATGAAGTCAGCATGACCTCTAGAGTTAAGGTGTTACAAGATCTGCAGAACATGACCGAAGATTTGGTCAGCAAAAAACTCGCTGTCACCAGCCGTCTTTTAGACATCAAAGACCGCTTGCTGGAAGTGCAACGTAGTCTGCAGCAAACCAAAAGTAAACAAGCCGAGGTCTCCCGTGAATTAGCGGCTGCCCAAGCAGAAAAAGCAGCGTTTGAAACGGGCTGGCGCCAAAAAATGTTAGAAGAGCTGCTCTCTGTTTCACGCGAGCGGGACTCAATTAAAGATCAATTGAGTAAAGCATCCCGCCATCAAAACTTGATCAGTATCACCGCCCCTGCAGATGCGGTCGTATTAGAAATCGCTAAGGTATCGCAAGGTTCTGTGATCAAAGGTGGGGAAACCTTCTTTACGTTAATTCCTATATCCGACAGCCTCCAAGCGCAAGTTCAGATCGAGCCATCAGATATTGGCCTAGTACGCACGGGAGATTCAGGAAATATTAAAGTCGATGCCTTCCCCTTTCAAAAATATGGAACCCTGAAAGGAAGTCTGACGCAAATCAGCCAGGACTCATTCAGACGTGATCCGAATTCAGGCCCTTCAGGTGAAAGTTATTACACCGCCAAGCTCACATTGAATAAACAAACTTTCGACAACATGCCTCCCCATGCAAGATTATTACCTGGCATGAATCTCATCGCAGAAATCGTCGTGGGTAAACGTACCGTCATGTCCTACCTCATTTGGCCACTGATGAAGGCCTCAGATGAAGCACTTCGTGAACCTTAAGCCTCGCCGCCGAACCATCATCAGTTTGTCGCTGAGTGCGCTACTACTCAATGGTTGTAGCAGCCCAGTCCTTCAGCCCGACCCTATTCCACCCAAGCAAGCCACAGCGATACAACTTCCAAAGACCTATCGCAATCAAACTTCGCCCAGCGATGAGACCACCCCAGCAATATGGTGGAAAACGCTCGAGAACGAAGAACTCAACCAGTTGATAGACAGGGCCTTAGCCAATAGTCCAGACCTTCGTATCGCCACGGTACAAATGGTCGAAGCCAAAATCCGTGCCGATCAAGTCACGGCCGGTGGGAGCCCCACGATTACTGCGCCCATTCAGCTTGCGGGGCAGGTTCCCGGCGGTACAGTCGGAAATATTCCGGTTGGGGGCAGCAACAGAGACGTTCAACGTACTGTGCAAACCAGCTTAGCAGCAAGATGGCGCCTCGATCTGTGGGGTGAACGTAAAGCATTACAAGAATCCGCTGACCTACAGTTTTGGCGTTCCGTCTACGAGCGTGAAAACGCTCAACGCATTCTACTGGCCACTGTTACCAGCACTTATATTGGCTATTTATCTTCGAATGACGCGCTTCGCTTAGCCAAAGATGAAGAAAAATTGGCCTCAGAGCTGCTCAGCGCCGTTGAACAAAAGTTTTTATTAGAAGACGCCACGCTAGATCAGGTTGAACAAGCACGCGCGCAGTTATATGCCATTCAAGCTGCCCTACCAGGCTATGAACAACAACGCGAAGAAGCAAGAAATAGTCTTGCTTTTCTGGTGGGAGCAATACCACAGAATTTCAATCTAACAGACCAAGGGCTCGATTCAATCCGTGCCCCCGAATTACCAAAAACCCTTCCTTCCATGCTCATTACAGAGCGTCCCGATATTCGATTGGTAGAAGCCAGATTAAGAGGCGCGCATGCAGATATCCAGGCAGCGCGTGCACGTCTCTTACCGCCTGTTGACCTAATATCACAAACAGGTTTTAGTGGATTAGGTCCCTCCCAGCTATTACAATCGAATTTTTTCTTTTGGAACATCATTGGAAGCCTCACAGCAACCATCTTTGATGGCGGCACGAGAGATTTAGATAAAGCCGCCACCCAAATGGTCTACCAAGAAATGGTAGAGACCTACGCGCGAACAGTACTCCAATCGATCAAAGAAGTTGAAACCGCGTTGACGAGTCTGCGCATTAGCCAAGACAAACTTAAAGCGCAGTTAGCAGTTGTAAGAGTCAGCTTCAACATCACGAATACAACACAACAAGCCTATGAATTAGGTGCGGTGGAGTTCGGTTCCCTGTTAGAAGCGCAAAAATCGTATCGCATGCAACTCTTGGCTCAGCAACAACAAAAATCTGAGTTACTCAAAGCCTATGTCAATCTATATCAAGCGCTAGGCGCAGGTGTAGCCAAAGGATTGGGCGAAGATCTTAAACCTATTGGTATTGAGCCTGACAGTATTCTATTTGCAACAGAATCTCTCAATCACACACCCAAAACCAACAATCAGCAATGGGAAGTTGCGCTGTATGGGGTCTATGACCGTTCGGTTATTCCCGCCTTATGGCGTGATCTCAAGCATCGGTATCCTTCTCATCTAGAGAATCGATCTCTGCATGTTTATCTCGGAGATCATGTCGAATCAGACAATAAAGAAATGACGGCTTGGTATCGCCTCGCCGTAACCGGGTTTACCTCAGAAGAACAAACCAACTCACTCTGCTCAGAAATGCAGTCACGTCAGCAATCCTGCATTGTAGTCCCAGCTGGATCTCCCATCCTTCAATTACAAACCACACATTCATGGTGGCCCTGGTAATCCATTCCAGCGTTATCTAAATCTACTAAGCACTACAAAAGCATTGAACGCATTCAATGCATAAATTGAATCCCCCATCCCGTCACAAGCTTATCTATTGGCTAGACCATAGACCGATGACTTATATAAATCATCATTGTTATATGTAAAGGGTCTATTCATACAAAAAGCCAATCAATTTCTTGATTGGCTTTTTGTATTGGTGACTAAGGAGGTATCTCAGTGGGTGAGATACCTCCTGTTACTACTAACTTAACTCTGCTTCTTTGAAGGAACAGCCAAGGTTGCAGCCTGTGTAGCTGACACACCAGAAGTATTCAGGGTGACAGACACTTGGTTCAACGGTGCATTGTTGAGACCGAACTGCGCCATGGTGTTCACTAGGCTAGAAGGTGTTCCTGTTACGGTACCTGAACCTGTACCGGTCACACTAGCTTGAGTGAAGCTCGACATCGTATTCACCAGACCGGAAACGTTGCTAGTCAAGGTGTTCACCGTCGATGCTGCACCAGCAGGAGCTGCCTGAGTAGCAAACCAGACGTCGGCAAGGGTTCCAGTGCCACCTGATGCTGTGTTGAAGCTAGAGACCAATCCTACGATGTTGCCATTGTTGGTTTGTGTCGAAGCTTGCGCATTCAAGTTCAACTGTGTGATACCGAGTTGTCCTAAGGACTCCAAGGTACCCGATGCAGAACCGTTGCTGTTACCGGTATCAACCCAAACCTTCAGGTCATTAAACGCTGCATCAGAAGAGTTAATGACACCATCACCGTTGGAATCAAGTGCTGCCAGGGCTTGGTAACCATCAACTGCTTTCGCACCGTTGGCTAGGGTGGTTCCCTGACCGAACAACTGTGCACCACTTGTCAGTGCTGCGTTGTTGGGATCTAGAACCAACAGGCCTTGGCCTTCGGAAATCCAGCCTGTCTTAACATTCTGACCGTTACCCGCGATATCGAAGGTGACGCCGTTACTCACGCTCGTGGTCGAGATACCGTTGCCGGTCAGATCCAAGACTAGAGGAGTGATGTAGGTCACTTTGCTCACTGCAGCCAAAGCACTCAACTGCGTTGCAGAAACCGATGATTGCGAGGATATCGCACCCAGTTGAGCAGTGGTCAGTGCAACGATGGTAGCCGTTGCAAGCGCCTGAACTTGGTTTGTGTACAGAGTGTTGATCAAGGCAGTACTCAAACCAGCCACTTGTGAAGAAGTAATTGCATTCAGTTGCGAGGTTGTGAGTCCAACGCCCTGGACGGAAGTCAAGAAACTCAATCCTGCAGTACTGATCGCGCTAATTTGACTGGTGCTAAAGCCCTGGATGGTAGAGGAGTTAATAGCGGCAACCTGAGTTGCTGATAAGTAACCAATCTGTACCGTTGACAAGCCGTTAGCAATCTGATCAGTCGTTAATGCATTCAATTGAGCAGTGGTCAGTGCAGATACAGCAACAGATGAAAGACCATTTCTAATCTGATCAGTCGTCAAGGCTTGCACCTGATCCGTGGTCAAGGACTGCAACTTATTGGTGTAAGCAGCTTGCAGTTGCTGACTGGTCAGAGCCGCAATCGCATTTGTAGCAACACTAGCCAACTGGGACACGGTTAAGGCACGGAACTGATCACTACTCAACGCTGAAACCTGCGAAGAAGTCAGGAGCGCAACTTGATCCGTAGTGAAGCCCTTAATCTGAGCCGAACTGAGACCGTTGCGAACTTGGCTTGTAGACAGCGCACTGATTTGGTCAGTTGCAATCGAACCCAACTGTGTTGGGGTGAATCCCGTTAGTCCAGATGTACCCAAACCATTCACAAGTTGATTTGAAGTCAGGGCAGCAACTTGCGTACCTGTCAAGGATTGCAGTTTATTGGTGTAAGAAGCAGCCAATTGTGCAGTAGTGAGCAGACTGACATTTGAAGTAGCCAGTGAAGCCAACTGAGTCAATGTCAACGAGCGGAACTGAGCCGTACCTAAGAATGAAGTCTGAGCACTCGTCAAGTTATTAACTTGAGCTGTAGTGAAGCCCTTCACTTGAGCACTATTCAAACCAAACTGCACTTGATCTGTGGCCAGTACTGCTAATTGTGCATTGGTCATGGTCGACAACTGGGTATTGGTGAGGCCACCAATCAGAGTTGTAGACAAACCTTGTACAATTTGAGCTGTTGTCAGCGCAACAATTTGACTTGTGTACAAACCACCAATTGCAGTTGAAGTCAGACCCGTTTTAATTTGATCCGAGGTCAGAGCTTTAACTTGAGTTTGACTCAACGCAAGCAACTTATTGGTGTAAGAAGCAAACAATTGTTGTGTTGTCAGGGTGCTCACAGAAGCGGTAGACAAGCCACCCAACTGAGCAACCGTCAACGCACGGAACTGATCAGACGTCAGCGCTGCAGTCTGATTCGTTGTCAGCGATTTGAGCTGCGAGGTGGTGATGTTCTTCACCTGACTGGAGTTCAAGCCTGTCCGGATCTGGGTTGATGTCAGTGCGTTCAACTGCGCCGTGTTAAATGCAGCAATTTGAGGAGCACTGAGCACACCCAATTGTGCACTGGTTAATCCAAGTGAAATTTGATCAGTCAACAAGGCATTGAGTTGATTTGTATACAAACCAGCCACTGCGGTGCTCGTTAAGCCTGACTTGATTTGATCAGATGTTAAAGCTCGCAATTGGTTGGTTGCCAAAGCAAGCAACTTATTGGTGTAGCTTGCAGACAGTTGCGCCGTTGTCAATGTTGAAACAGAAGCGGTAGACAAGTTAGCCAACTGAGAAACAGTCAACGCACGGAACTGATCAGTAAAGAGCGCTTGAGTCTGTGCAGTGTTCAGCAACGCTACTGCATTGGTTGTCAGCCCTTTCAGTGAAGAAGAACTTAGACCTGCAAGCTGACTGGTGGTCAATCCACCAATGTTGGCTGTGCTGATCGAACCTGCAGACAATGCATATAGAGCGTTAGCCGCTGTGCTGGTAAACGCGGAGGTCTGTGCGCTCGTTAAGACAGTTAAATCAGCAGGTGTCAAGCCAACGATGTTAGCGGAGGTCAGTGCTTGGAACTGGGTTGTTGTTAGACCAGAAGCAATCGCATAAGTACTAAATCCGGATATTTGATTAGAACTCAATGCTGCAATTTCTATTACAGATAAGCCCTGAACACCCGTTGTGTTAATGGAATTGAAAATTCCGATTTGAGATTTACTCAGTGAAGTCGCTGCAGCTGTAGATAGACCGGCAACTTGAGTTGAGTTGAGCGATGCAAGCTCTGCTGTATAAATAGCGCTCAATCCTAATACGTTAGTTGCAGTCAACCCTGCGAATGTATTTGATGTAAGCGCAATTACACCGGCTGAATTCAGTGAACTAATAGCCGACGAACTTAATGCAGCAAGTTCAATAGTTGAGAATCCCTGCACAGCACTGGTGGCTAATTTTGCCAACTGAGTAACGCTGATTGAAGAAGCCGCAGCTGTCGACATCCCAACAATTTGAGTTGAATTTAGAGTTGCAAGTTCACTTGTTTGTAATCCCAAAATATTCGTGGCAGTCAAGCCAGCGAATGTATTCGATGTAAGCGCTACAACAGCGTTGGTTGCAAGCGCCTGAATTGCAGACGAATTAAGTTGTGCTAATTCTGTTGTAGTAAATCCTTGTACTGCACTTGTAGCCAATTGACCTAACTGAGTGTTGCTCAATGCAATTGCCGCAGCAGATGACAGACCTGCAATTTGAGTAGAATTAAGTAACGCTAATTCAGCAGTGTAAACAGCGCTTAATCCAGAAACATTGGTAGCTGTCAAACCAGCAAAGGTATTTGAAGTTAGAGCTATAACGCCGGCTGAAGACAGTGAACTTATTTGTGACGAACTGAGCGCTGCAAACTCGATGGTTGACAGGCCTTGTACTGCACTTGTAGCCAATGTACCTAGTTGAGTACCAGTTAAACCTGTTGCTGCAGCAGTAGAAAGTCCTACAATTTGAGTAGAATTTAAAACAGCAAGTTCATTGGTTTGTAGGCCCAGTATGTTTGTTGGAGTAAATCCAGCAAACTGGTCAGAATACAGACTTTGGATGGCACTGGTTTGAAAAGCAGCGATTTGGGAAGAATAAAATGACGAAATCGCTGCTGTAGTAAGACCTAGTGCTGCATCTTGAGAACTAGTTAGTAC
>CAIVHB010000017.1 GCA_903905585.1 uncultured Ferrovum sp.
CAGTTGATGCTGTCGCGCACTGCACCTGAATTTATAATCAAGTTGTTTGAACTTGAAGTTCCTGAGATTGAAGAAGGTCTTCTAGAGATTCTTGCTGCTGCTCGCGATCCTGGTATGCGAGCAAAAATTGCCGTGAAATCTAACGATCGCCGTATAGATCCCATTGGAACCTGTGTCGGAATGCGCGGTACCCGTGTTCAAGCAGTAACAGGTGAATTGGGTGGCGAACGCGTCGACATCATTCTTTGGTCTGATGATCCGGCGCAGTTTGTGATTAACGCCTTGGCTCCAGCCGAGGTGAGTTCGATTCTGGTTGACGAAGATAAACACAGCATTGATGTGGTGGTGGAAGAAGATCAGTTGGCTAAAGCTATCGGCGCGCGTGGACAAAATGTGCGTTTGGCAAGCGAGCTTACTGGATGGGAGCTCAACATCATGACGATTGATCAAGCTGAGGAAAAATCTGATAAAGAGCGCACCTCAGTGCGCGAACTCTTCATGACGCGTTTGGATGTAGATGAAGATGTGGCTGATGTTCTTGTTCAAGAGGGCTTTAGTACATTAGAAGAAATCGCTTACGTACCCATGGCAGAACTTCAAGCAATTGAGGCTTTTGATGAAGATACGCTGAACGAATTAAGAAGCCGAGCACGGGATGCCTTGCTGACTGAAGCAATTGCTTCAGAAGAGCAAGTGGACAGCATCGCGGATGATTTGCTGAATTTGAAGGGAATGGATACAGAGCTAGCGCGTAATTTAGCTGGCAAAGGTATTCGTACTATGGATGATTTAGCTGACTTGGCTGTTGATGAGCTACATGAACTCACGGGCATTGACGAAGACCGTGCCCGAGAATTGATTATGACCGCACGCGAACCTTGGTTTAAGTAAGCGCCTGCAAAGGATTGACCTGATGGCAGCAACAAATGTGGCGAATTTCGCCGCCGAACTTAAAATCACCCCATCCCATTTGCTTGAGCAATTAAAGGCGGCTGGGGTTTCAAAAACAAAAGACTCGGATGATTTAACTGAGCAGGATAAGTCTCAGTTATTGGAATACTTGCGCCAATCACATGGCAGCAAAGAAACCAAGACAAAGATTACGCTGACTCGTAAACAGACGACTGAGATCAAGAAAGCAGATAGCACGACGGGTAGAGCCCGTACGATTCAAGTCGAGGTCAAAAAGAAGCGAGTATTTGTTAAGCGCGATCCTTCAGAATTAGCTGCCGAAGCAGAAGCGGAAGCTCAGGAAGTTGCTGCGGTTGAGATTGCGCCTGCCCCTGAGGTGATTCAGGAAGAGCCCATCGTAGAAGCGGCTTCGAACGCTACAGCTGAAAAAGCCGCCGATGCGCCTGTTGCCTCTTCGATCGCCCCTGAGCAATTGGCAATCCGTGAAAAAGAGCAACGCCGACAGGAAGAACTCAAATCGCTTCAACAAGCAGATATTGAAGCCAAGAAAACCAAATCTAAATCCAAAAAGTCTGCTGCAGTTGAAGTTGAAAAGACTGAAGAAAAACCTGCGGAAGTGGAAGCTGCTGCGCTACCCGTTGCGGAAGAACCCAAAGCAACCGAGGCTGTGGATGTTCCTGTAGTCGCCCCGGACACCAATGCTCCTCCTGCTCGTCGATTGGTGACAGCAGAGAATATGGGCACGCTGCATCGCCAAATGAATCCCACCGCTATTCTCCCCGCGGCTGATGATAAAACTCCAACGCCTCGCCGAACGACACTGCCCGCTAAGAAGGGTGCAGGAACTGCAGGCAAGCCCACTAATAGCTGGGGTGCGGGAGATGGCGCACGTCGCAGACCAGGTGGAACCGGTGGTCGTGGTCGTAACGACATGGGTACAGGCACATCGGGATGGCGTGAAAAAGCGGGCAGCAAATCAAATCGAGTGCGTGAAGAAGATCCGAGTCATGCATTTTCAGCTCCTACTGAGCCTATTGTGTATGAAGTGCCGGTTCCTGAAACCATTACGGTAGGGGAATTAGCCCAAAAAATGGCCGTGAAAGCGGCAGAAGTCATCAAGTGCATGATGAAGATGGGCAGCATGGTCACGATCAATCAGGTCTTGGATCAAGAGACTGCCATGATTGTAGTAGAAGAGTTAGGTCATGTTGCCAAGCCCGCAAAACTCGATGATCCTGAGGCGCACCTTGTGGATTTAGGTGAAGAAGAGATCGATACTGAGTTGCTTCCGCGCGCCCCTGTTGTGACGGTGATGGGACACGTTGATCATGGTAAAACCTCTTTGCTGGATTACATTCGTCGCAGTCGTGTGGCCATTGGTGAAGCGGGTGGCATTACTCAACATATCGGTGCGTACCATGTAGAAACCGATCGTGGCATGGTGACTTTCTTAGACACTCCGGGTCACGAAGCATTTACTGCGATGCGAGCCCGCGGAGCAAAAGTAACCGATATCGTGATCTTGGTGGTGGCGGCCGATGATGGCGTGATGCCCCAAACCATTGAGGCGATTCACCATGCTAAAGCAGCAGGTGTGCCGGTTGTAGTGGCGATCAATAAGATTGATAAACCTGAAGCCAATGCTGATCGTATTAAAGGTGAATTAGTTACACAGGGTGTTTTGCCTGAAGAATACGGCGGTGATGCGATGTTTGTTGCTGTTTCAGCAAAGACCGGCAAGGGTATTGACGAATTGCTTGAAGCTATTCTGTTGCAGGCTGAAGTTTTGGAACTCCGTGCTGCACGTAAATCACCCGCTAAAGGTATTGTGATAGAGGCGCGTTTGGACAAAGGACGTGGTCCAGTAGCGACCATCCTGGTGCAGAGTGGCACTTTGAAGCGCGGTGATATGGTCTTGGCCGGTTCGGTATTTGGTCGTGTTCGTGCCATGTTGGATGAGGGGGGGCGTGCCATTCCAGAAGCTGGTCCCTCTATTCCTGTAGAAATTCAAGGCTTGTCTGATGTTCCGGCAGCAGGTGAAGATGTGATTGTGCTCAATGATGAGCGTAAGGCCCGTGAAATTGCGTTGTTCCGTCAAGGAAAATTCCGTGATGTGAAGCTAGCGAAGGCGCATGCTTCTAAGCTAGAGAATATTTTTGATCAGATGGGTGAGGGTGAGGTGAAGAATCTCTCTTTGATCATCAAGTCTGACGTTCAAGGCTCCTTTGAAGCACTGAAGACTGCCTTAGAAAAACTCTCAACAGAAGAAGTACGCGTGAATATTCTTCACTCTGCGGTGGGTGGCATTACTGAGTCGGATGTCAACCTTGCTGTGGCATCCAAGGCGGTCATCATGGGCTTTAATACTCGGGCAGAAAGTGCGGCCCGCAAGTTGATAGATAATACCGGAGTAGATGTTCGCTACTACGATGTGATTTATAACGCTGTGGATGATGTAAAAGCAGCACTTTCGGGTATGTTGACACCAGACAAGAAAGAAAGTGTCTTAGGTATGGTTGAGATTCGCGAGATCTTCCGCATTTCTAGAGTGGGCACCGTAGCAGGTTGCTATGTCACCGAAGGTATTGTGAAACGCAATTCTCAAGTGCGTTTGATTCGCGATAACGTAGTGGTGATGACCGGTGAACTGGATTCATTGAAACGATTCAAAGATGACGTAAAAGAAGTCAAGTCAGGCTTTGAGTGTGGTTTGTCTTTAAGGAACTACAACGACCTGATGTTGGGCGACAAACTCGAGGCTTTTGAGATTGTTGAAGTGGCGCGTTCGCTCTAAGGCGAACGCCTCTTAGGCCAGCAAGCGTGAGCACCCACGATACCCGCCAAAAACGCATTGCCGATCAAATCCAAAAGGATTTGTCGGCGCTCATTCGTTTGCGTATAAAAGATCCTCGGGTTGGGATGCTTACCGTGACATGGGTTGAAGTTGCAGCTGACTACGCGCATGCCAAAGTATTTGTTTCTTCTTTATTAGGCGAGCATTCGCTTAGTCAATCACTTGAAGGGTTGCGAGAAGCTGCAGGGTTTTTGCGTCGAGAACTTGGTAAAGGTTTGAAGCTTCGTTCCGTCCCGCAACTTCATTTTGCCGCGGATGAATCTATAGAACGTGGGGTACGAATGGCCGCACTGATTGATGACGCCATAGCAGCTGATGCTGAACTCATGGTTTCTTCAAACGACGAGCCCTTATCTAACAGCGCAGAATCTTTTGATATTCGCGCGATTCCCGGGGCGCGCTCCTGAGCGATTCCGCCCAGCGCTCAAGCGCGCCGTTGCGACCCGTTCATGGGGTACTGTTGCTGGATAAACCTAGAGGTCTCTCGTCTAATGTCGCCCTACAAAAAGCGCGTCATCTATTTCATGCAGAGAAAGCTGGACACACTGGAACTCTAGATCCTGAAGCCACAGGTCTTCTTCCTTTGTGCTTTGGTGAAGCGACAAAATTCTCCTCTTATTTGCTTGATGCCCCCAAGGGATATGAAGCTACTTTATGTTTGGGTGAACTCAGTGATACCGGGGATGCCGAAGGAAATCTGACGCCGGGTCCTGGTCCTATTCCTTCTGATTTAGCGTTTATCAAGGCCACACTCCATTCACTATTGGGCTCGCAAGCGCAAATTCCCCCTATGCATTCAGCGCTCAAACATGAGGGCCGGCCTTTATATGACTATGCTAGAGCGGGAATTGAAATCGCTCGCCCTGCGAGGCAAATATTCGTTTTTAAACTGGAGTTACTCGAACTTGAGGATCGCTTTTTGCGCATCCAAGCTGATTGCAGTAAAGGGACTTATATACGAGTGCTCGCTGAGGAAATCGGTCGCCGCTTGGGCTGTGGTGCTTGGTTGTCCTCGCTGCGCAGAAATCGTACTGGGGGGTTTGTGCTGGAAAATGCACTGACATTAGAAGCCATTGCTGAATTGCAAGAATCACAAAGGGAATCCCATTTGTTATCGCCTGAAACACTGGTAGAGGATCTTCCCCGTATGGATTTGAGTCTTGTTCAGGCTCAAGCGCTTCGCCATGGCCAAAGTCCGGTTTTTGAATGGGAAGATATCGCTGCTGCACTGATTGATCAAACTGCACGGGTGTATTGGCCGGATGGATTGTTTTTAGGGTTGGCAAAGCCGCAAGCTAACGGACAGCTTGTTGCGGTTCGTCTTATGTCAGAATCGATGATTCAATAAAAAGCGCTGCGGATGAATCTCAACGTCCCCCATTCTGATCTTGTTATGTTCCCTTCGCGTGAACGTGCATTGGCACTTTTTGATCAAGGGAATATTGATGATGCAGTGAGTATGCTTCGGGCGTTGGCAAATGCTGGAGCTCAAGATGCGCATTCAGCGGCAGAATGTTGGAATGATCTTGGAAATATCTGCGCGCATCAGAATCGGTTGGGTGAAGCCCTTAGTGCTTTCCGCCGTGCTGTTCAACTGGCGCCAAGCTCGGCCATGCTATGGAATAACCTAGGCGGAATTTTAAGGCGGGTTGGTGAACATCAATCTGCTGAATTTTCTTTCCGCCAAGCAATTGTTCGCCAAGATCATTTTTTTGCAGCTCATCAAAATCTAGCTGAACTCTTAGATATTCGCGGAGAGGTTCTGGAGGCAGCGCGTCATCATTGCATCGCTTATGTGGAAGGTCCGCGCGAAGGGAAGAGTTTTGAAATGCTTGGGGTGGCTTACTACCATCTTGGCCAAAAGGAACTAGCGGCTGATGTCTATCGCCAATGGTTGGAAGTCGAGCCGCACAATCCCATCGCTCAGCATCGTCTTGCCTCCTGCGTGAGTGAAGGCGTGCCTGAACGCATGCAGAATGAGTGTGTAGAGGCAATGTTTGACGCTTTTGCTCCAAGCTTTGATGCGCATTTAGCAGGCTTGGATTACCAAGGCCCAGCGTTTCTTAGTCAAGCTTTGTATTCCGTTATCAATGGAAAACAGAACCTAACTATTCTGGATGCAGGATGTGGAACAGGTTTATGTGGGTCTTTGCTTAGGCCCTTTGCCTCTCATTTGATTGGAGTGGATATCTCATCAGGTATCTTAGAAAAAGCAAGAGCTCGACACTGTTACGATCAACTTGAAAAATCTGAGCTGACTGTTTTTCTCCAAGCAGCGCATGATGCTTTTGATGTCGTGGTTGCTTGCGATACCTTTAATTATTTTGGTTTCTTACTCCCTGTATTTCAGGCGGCGGCTACAGCACTTAAATCAAAAGGAGTGTTGGCCTTTACCGTTGAGGATGATCCTGCAGCGTCTGCTGAAGGGTGGCGTTTAGCGTTACATGGCCGTTATGTTCACGCTGATGCAGCCATGAATAGATGGTTAAATGAGTCTGGTTTTGATATTCAAAGTATGGATAGAGTGCCACTCAGGCAAGAGTTAGGGATGGCTGTAAATGCGACTGTTTATGTGGCTCAACGCAGAGTGTAGGTAGAATAGGGGGATGCGACGACATCCTTCTTCCGGTTCTGATACACCCAGTTCTCAATCTAATTTAAACAAAAATGAATGGGGGGCATTACGCGCTCTTATTCCTTATCTCTCAAGATATAGAGTACGGATTGCAGTTGCTGGAACTTGCTTGGTATTAGCGAAGCTCGCGAATGTGGGTGTTCCGCTTATCTTAAAAAACATCATTGATGGATTAAGTACCCCTCAGCAGATGGCGGTGGCCATTCCTTTGTCGTTGTTGGTCAGCTATGGTTTTCTGCGTTTTTCTAGCACGCTCTTTACTGAGCTTCGCGATGGCATTTTTGCGCGGGTGAGTCAGCGCGCTATTCGTGAGGCAGCACTTTCTGTTTTTCAGCATTTGCATCGTCTATCACTCCGTTTTCATCTTGAGCGTCAGACGGGTGGAATGTCGCGTGATATTGAGCGTGGTACCCGAGGGATCGAAACCTTATTACGATTTGCGATTTTTAGTATCTTCCCCACTTTTGTTGAGATGACATTGGTGGGAGTGATCCTGACTGTGCGCTACGACATTTGGTTTGGTTTGATCACCTTGGTTACTTTAATTCTGTATATCGCGCTCACTGTGGCGATCACTGAATGGCGAACCCAGTTTCGACGACGCATGAATGAGATGGACTCAAAAGCAAATACCAGGGCCATTGATAGTTTACTGAACTA
The DNA here is from genome assembly GCA_903905585.1 of uncultured Ferrovum sp. Taxonomy (GTDB): domain Bacteria; phylum Pseudomonadota; class Gammaproteobacteria; order Burkholderiales; family Ferrovaceae; genus CAIVHB01. The sequence goes on from CAIVHB010000017.1 coordinate 7,062, forward strand.
CGAGACGGTCAAATACTTCGGAAATGAAGCATGGGAAAGCCGGCGTTATGATGAAAACCTGCATCGTTGGGAAGATGCTGCGGTGAGTAGCCAAACTTCGTTAGCTGCATTGAATACTACTCAAAGTCTAATCATTGCCTTTGGTTCTACGGCCCTGATGTTGCGCGCAGCCTCAGGTGTATTGGCAGGAAGATTAACCATTGGTGACTTGGTGTTGATTAATGCATTACTGCTTCAGCTCTATGTGCCCTTGAATTTTCTTGGGGTTATTTATCGCGAAATGAAACAGGCCTTATCAGATATGGATCGGATGTTTCGTTTGCTGGCTGTGAATGAAGAGGTTGCTGATTTACCTGATGCACTTCCTCTCAAAGAGGGCCCCGGTCATATCCAATTTCAGGAAGTGGATTTTAGTTATGATGAGAGGCGAAGGATTCTGCATAGGGTTTCTTTTGAAGTCTTACCCGGAAGAAAAGTGGCTGTAGTTGGGTCGAGTGGTGCTGGGAAATCTACGCTATCGCGCTTACTCTTTAGATTCTACGATGTGAATGCGGGTCATATTTTGATTGATGGCCAAGACATTCGTCGTGTACAACAAGCCAGTGTGCGCGCTGCAATAGGCATCGTGCCGCAAGATACTGTTCTGTTTAACGACACCATTGCCTACAACATCGCTTATGGTCGGCCAGGCGCTGATCAAGATTCCATTGTGGCCGCTGCTAAAGCGGCACATATTCATTCGTTTATTGAAAAGCTGCCTGATGGTTATGACACGATGGTGGGAGAACGTGGGCTAAAGCTCTCTGGTGGCGAAAAGCAGCGTGTAGCGATTGCTCGGACGATTCTCAAAAACCCTCGCATCTTGATATTTGATGAGGCTACTTCGGCGCTTGATACCCATTCTGAAAAAGCGATCCAAGCTGAATTGGATCGTATTTCTCAGGCGCACACCACATTGGTCATTGCACACCGACTCTCCACCATTGTCAGTGCAGATGAAATTTTAGTGCTCGATCAAGGGAGTGTCATTGAACGTGGAAGCCATGCTGAACTGCTTGCTTTAAATGGGCGTTACGCAAAGATGTGGGCCTTGCAACAACAGGGAGAGGAGACCCTGAAGGATGTTCCTTTTAGCCTGGATGCGTGATGACTGACAAACTACTTTGAACAGTATGCGTTTGCTGTTATTGTTTGCGGATTCTCAGATTCATATCCCGCTATCTTAGTGGTGTGGGATTAAGTCAACCGCAAAAGCAAAATGTGATATCAATGCGGACTGAGACCTAGATGATGAACAGGAATATTGAATGATTGCATTGACCTCGGGTTATCAGCGTTACACGACACCTTGGCGCAGTTTGCTTTGTTTTGCTCTATTGGCTTTTGTTGGTGCGGAATGGTCGCCTGCATTCGCAATGCAACATAAAGGATCAACTCGGCACCATAGGATCACGCATTCAAAACCCGCTGCTCAGCCTGTGGCTCCAGAGCCAGGCGATACGCGCAATGATCTCCCTGATGGCCTTTCGCTTTTATCCAATGCGGCCTATATTTACGATGAGACCAATCAAAAGGTATTGGCCGACAGAAATCCTGATCAGGTTCAACCCATCGCTTCCATTACCAAGCTCATGACTGCTGTGGTGGTGTTGCAACAAGGACTACCTTTAGATGAACTGATTGAAATTCAAGAAGCCGATGTGGATAAGTTGCGACATACCCACTCGCTTCTTAAGGTTGGCACGCAATATAGCCGTAAAGATTTATTGCTGATGGCTTTGATGGCATCAGAGAATCGCGCGGCCGCAGCGCTTGGACGCAGTGCTCCAGAAGGCCCTGATGGATTTATCGCCAAGATGAATGCCGTTGCAGCACAGTTAGGCATGGAACACACCCATTTTGAAGATACGAGTGGGCTGAACGGGCATAACCAATCTTCGGCCCGAGATTTAGCGCTCTTGGTGCATTTCGCCGCAGGTTATCCTGTGATCCACGCGTTCACCACAACCCCTCAGGCTGTCATCGCCCCGGTTTCAGGAGGCCGCCCTTATCTATTCAGAAATACGAATATGATTGTGCGCCAAGGTCAGTGGGATGTCGTGGTTTCTAAAACAGGTTTTATCAATGAGTCTGGTCAGTGTCTGGTGATGCAGGCGCGAATTGATGGCCGCTTAACCACGATGGTGCTTCTTGATTCCAAGGGACGTTTTTCTCGTATTAATGATGCCCAGCGCGTTCGTAAATGGTTGGAATATCGACTTACAGAACAAACAAAGCTTGGTCAGCGCGATACCAAATCTAAAACCCTATCCCGCCGTCCAAGTTAATTTCTTTGCGTTTTATATCCGCTCTTAATCGGTAAAACCTATGCGTATTGGTTTGTTTGTCACCTGCTTGGTTGATGCAATGCGCCCTAGTATTGGTTTTGCTTCTGTTTCTTTACTTGAGGCGGCGGGCTGCGAAGTCACCATCCCCGATACCCAGACCTGTTGCGGACAACCCGGTTTCAATTCAGGTGATAGAGAATCAGGAACTGCGCTGGGCATGGCTTTTTTGCGTGATTTTGAAGGCTTTGACGCCATCGTTGCGCCCAGTGGATCTTGCATAGGGATGATCCGTGACTACCCCATTCTGTTTAAAGATCATTTGGCTTTGCAATCGCGATTGAATGTCTTGTCTGCACGTTGTTATGAGCTTACTGATTTTTTGGTGAATCATGCGCCCAAGCCGCTAAGTCCAGGGC
>CAIVHB010000018.1 GCA_903905585.1 uncultured Ferrovum sp.
ATCGACAGGGTTCATTGCCACACCGCGAACGGTAGGACGAACGCCACGCCAGCGCATTGCACCAGCTTTACCAATCTGCCGCAGGCTGTGCTCTTCGTTGCCAACTTCGCCAAGGGTTGCACGGCAATCTACATGCACCCGGCGAATCTCACCGGAACGCAAACGGATCTGTGCGTAGGCCCCTTCACGCGCTAACAGCTGAACTCCTGTTCCGGCGCTACGTGCCATCTGTGCACCCTTGCCAGGTTGAAGCTCGATTGCATGAATCGTGCTACCTACAGGGATATTACGGAGGGGCAAGCAGTTGCCGGGTTTGATCGGAGCCTCTGCACCGTTTTGTACAATTGCGCCGACTTCCAAACCTTTAGGCGCCAGAATGTAACGGCGCTCACCGTCTGCGTAGCACAACAAAGCTAAGTGAGCAGTGCGGTTAGGATCGTACTCAATACGCTCTACAGTAGCTGTAATTCCATCTTTGTTACGACGGAAGTCCACCATACGGTAATGCTGTCTATGACCGCCGCCACGATGGCGAACGGTAATGTGTCCGTTATTATTACGACCCGCTGTGTGGGATTGCTTCTCGACTAAGGCATCGATCGGGCGACCTTTATAGAGCTTGTCGTTGATGACTTTCACCACGCCACGACGGCCTGGTGAAGTCGGTTTCATTTTGACTATAGCCATGGCTTATTCCCCCGCGACAAAGTTGATTTCTTGGCCCGGCGCTAAAGACACAAAGGCTTTCTTAGTGGCTTTACGACGACCCATGAAGCGACCCGAGCGCTTGATCTTGCCCTTCACGTTTAAGGTCTGAACATTGTCGACCTTAACTTTGAAGACCAACTCAACAGCTGCTTTGATCTCAGGCTTGGTCGCATCAACCGCTACGCGGAACACGACCTGTTCATGTTTATCTGCAACCAAGGTGCTCTTCTCAGAGACCACAGGCGCTTCGATCACTTGGAGTAAACGCTCCTCGCTGAATTGAATGGCGCTCATGCGTACACCTCCTCAAGCTTGCGTACCGCACCCTTCGTCAAAATGACGTTAGGGAAACGGATCAGACTCACTGGATCAGCCTGGGCAACTTCTAGCACCAACATATTGGGCAGGTTGCGTGAGGACAAATACAGGTTATCGTCTAAATCATCTGTAATCACGAGTACTTTCTCGAAACCCATACCCTTGATCTTGCCAGCGAGTTGCTTGGTCTTAGGTGAGTCGAGTGAAAGTTGCTCTACCACCGACAAACGATCTTCACGCACGAGTTGCGACAGAATGGTCGCCATGCCTGCACGGAACATCTTGCGGTTTACTTTTTGGGTAAAGTTTTCGTCGGGGCTTGAGGGGAAAATCTTACCTCCTCCACGCCACAAGGGGCTGGATGCCATACCGGCACGAGCACGACCGGTTCCCTTCTGACGCCAGGGTTTGCGTGTGCTCTTTGCAATTTCAGCACGACCTTTTTGTGCACGCGTTCCTTGACGAGCATTGGCTTGAAAGGCAACGACTAACTGATGAACCAAAGGCTCATTGTAGTCACGCGCAAACAAACTATCTGCAGCTTGCAGGGTAGAAGTCGATTCACCCTGATCATTAATCAGTTTTAGTTCCATTACGCACCTGCCTTTGCCGCGGGGCTCACGATCACATGACCACCTTTGGATCCGGGGATTGCACCCTTAATCAAAAGCAATTTGCGGTTGGAATCGATACGTACGATTTCGAGGTTCTGGATGGTGCGCTTTACCGCACCCAAATGACCGGCCATGCGCTTACCAGGGAAAACACGACCTGGATCCTGCGCCATACCGATAGAACCGGGAGAATTGTGAGATACCGAGTTACCGTGCGATGCGCGGTTAGAGCTGAAATGGTGACGCTTAATGGCGCCAGAAAAGCCCTTACCTTGCGTTGTTCCGGAAACATCTACAGCCTGTCCTACTTGGAAGGTATCCAAGGGGATCGAACCGCCAACGGAAAATTGACCGAGTGCAGCTGCGTCTACACGAAACTCTGTCGTTAAGGTTCCAGCTGTCACCCCCGCTTTAGCGAGATGACCGGCCAAGGCCTTGCTGACGCGACTTGCGCGACGTGTACCGTAAACCACTTGCACCGCGGTATAGCCATCGGTTTCAGTTGTCTTAATTTGTGAGACGCGGTTATCACCGACCTCAACGACCGTTACAGGAACGGAATCGCCGTCATCAGTGAAGACACGCGTCATGCCGACTTTGCGGCCGACGAGTCCTAGTGCCATCGCCATATTCCTTCTAAAATTGTTGGCCCGCACGGTAAGCGTCGCTGCGCTTCCATATCGGGTGTCGGTTTCAATTGACCGACGATTTTTATATTTCTTTGCCGGGGCGTCCGACGCTGAAATTTTTTTGCTGCTGTATGACCAACTACCACCCCGGCCAAAAAAGGAGGCCGGAAAAAATTTTAGAGCTTAATTTCTACGTCTACACCAGCGGGCAAATCCAGCTTCATCAATGCATCCACGGTCTTATCTGTGGGATCAACGATATCCATTAAACGCAGGTGCGTACGAATCTCAAACTGGTCACGTGAAGTTTTATTCACATGAGGCGACCGCAACACGTCAAAGCGCTGAATACGCGTAGGCAAAGGCACAGGGCCTTTAACTACCGCGCCAGTGCGCTTGGCCGTTTCCACGATTTCTAGCGCGGACTGATCGATCAGCCGATAGTCGAACGCCTTAAGGCGGATACGGATCTTCTGGTGCTGAATTGCAGTTGCCATAATTTCTCTCTTTACTTAATCAGCTAACTTTACTTAATGATCTTTGCGACAACGCCGGCGCCCACGGTACGCCCACCTTCGCGGATCGCAAACCGTAGACCTTCTTCCATCGCAATCGGCGCAATCAACTTCACCGTCACCGATACGTTGTCTCCGGGCATCACCATCTCTGTGCCTTCACCCAATGTAATCGCGCCAGTCACATCCGTCGTACGGAAGTAAAACTGGGGGCGATAACCCTGGAAGAACGGGGTATGACGTCCACCCTCGTCTTTCGACAATACCAAAATCTCAGCCGTGAACTCCGTGTGCGGCTGGATCGAACCAGGCTTCGCCAACACTTGTCCACGCTCAACCTCTTCTCGCTTCGTACCACGTAGCAATACGCCAACGTTGTCACCCGCCTGACCTTGATCCAACAGCTTGCGGAACATCTCAACACCCGTACATACCGTCTTCAAGGTGTCTTTCAAGCCCACAATCTCAATCTCTTCTCCAACCTTAATGATCCCGCGCTCAATACGTCCCGTCACAACAGTTCCGCGACCAGATATCGAAAACACATCCTCAACAGGCATCAAAAACGTACCATCCACCGCACGCTCAGGCGTAGGAATATACGTATCCAATGCCTCAGCCAACTTCCAAATAGCAGGCTCACCAATGTCAGACTGATCCCCTTCCAATGCCTTCAGTGCGCTACCCACAATGATCGGCGTGTCATCACCAGGAAACTCATACTTGCTCAATAACTCTCGCACTTCCATCTCAACGAGCTCTAACAACTCAGCATCGTCAACCATGTCCGCTTTGTTCATGAACACAACAATGTAAGGCACACCCACCTGGCGAGCCAACAAAATATGCTCTCGCGTCTGAGGCATCGGGCCGTCAGCAGCCGATACCACCAAAATCGCGCCGTCCATCTGCGCAGCACCCGTAATCATGTTCTTCACATAGTCAGCGTGGCCCGGGCAGTCAACGTGTGCGTAGTGACGTGTCGTCGTCTCATACTCAACGTGTGCCGTGTTAATCGTAATCCCTCGGGCCTTCTCTTCCGGTGCCGAGTCAATGTCAGCGTAGCTCTTCGCTTCACCACCAAATTTCTTCGACAAAACAATCGTCAGCGCCGCTGTCAATGTCGTCTTACCATGGTCCACGTGACCAATCGTCCCCACGTTCACGTGTGGCTTCGTCCGTTCGAATTTGCCTTTTGCCATGTCTCTCAATCCCTAAAATCGTAGTTTTTGAATTTGAACAATTACTTCTTGTTAATGATGGCTTCTGCCACATTGCGAGGTGCTTCAGAGTAGTGCTTGAATTCCATCGTGTAAGTCGCACGACCTTGAGTCGCAGAACGGAGCGAGGTGGAATACCCAAACATTTCTGCCAAAGGCACTTCTGCTTTAATTACTTTTACGCCGGCAACATCTTCCATGCCTTGAACCATGCCACGACGGGAAGACAAATCACCTACAACGTTACCCATAAACTCAGGAGGCGTCTCAACTTCAACCGCCATCATTGGCTCAAGTAAAACGGGATTTGCCTTACGCATACCGTCTTTGAAGCCCATTGATGCTGCCATCTTGAATGCATTCTCGTTTGAGTCAACGTCATGGTAAGAACCAAAATGCAAGGTCACTTTAACGTCAACCACCGGGAAGCCTGCCATCACACCATTTGGCAAAGTCTCTTCTAAACCTTTTTGAACAGCGGGAATGTATTCGCGAGGAACCACGCCACCCTTAATTGCATCGACAAACTCAAATCCTTTGCCGATCTCATTGGGTTCAACTTTTAATACTACGTGACCATACTGACCGCGACCACCAGACTGCTTAACAAACTTGCCTTCCGCATTTTCAACGGTACCGCGAATTGTTTCGCGATAAGCAACTTGTGGCTTACCCACTGAAGCCTCAACACCAAATTCCCGCTTCATGCGATCAACTAAAATCTCAAGGTGCAACTCACCCATTCCAGAGATAATAGTTTGACCGGATTCTTCATCTGTACGCACGCGGAAGGAAGGATCTTCCTTAGCCAAGCGATTCAGGGCAATGCCCATCTTCTCTTGGTCAGCTTTAGTCTTGGGTTCTACGGCCTGAGAAATCACAGGCTCAGGGAACTCCATCCTTTCAAGCGTGATGACATGGTCAGGAGCACACAACGTGTCTCCCGTTGTCGCTTCTTTCAAGCCCACTGCGGCTGCAATGTCACCTGCGCGCACTTCTTGCAACTCTTTACGCTCGTTTGCATGCATCTGCAGAATACGACCAATACGCTCTTTCTTACCCTTGACAGGGTTGTAAATGGTATCGCCCGACGCCAATACACCGGAATACACGCGGAAGAAAATCAACTGACCAACAAAAGGGTCCGTCATGATCTTAAATGCCAAGCCAGAGAATGCTTCGTCATCAGCAGCACGACGTACATCCGGAGTGCCGTCTTCTTTCTCACCATCAACCGGAGGAATGTCAACAGGAGAGGGAAGGTATTCAATCACAGCGTCTAACATCGCTTGAACGCCTTTGTTCTTGAATGCAGAACCTAATAGCATTGGAACAATTTCACCTGCAATGGTACGAGTACGCAAACCCAGCTTGATTTCTTCTTGAGTGAGCTCACCGCTCTCAAGGTATTTGTTCATCAGCTCTTCGCTTGATTCAGCTGCAGCTTCAATCATCTTTTCACGCCACTCTTCTGCAGTTGCCTGAAGCTCAGCAGGAATGGGGGCAAATTCAAATTTCATACCCTGAGAGGCGTCATCCCATAGGATGGCTTTCATCTTGACCAAATCCACCACGCCTAGGAACTTATCCTCAGCACCGATCGGAATTTGAATGGGGATTGGATTACCACGCAGACGCTCACGAATCTGGTTGTAAACTTTGAAAAAATCTGCGCCCGTGCGGTCCATCTTATTCACGAAGGCTAAGCGGGGAACGCCATACTTGTTCGCCTGACGCCACACTGTTTCTGACTGGGGCTGTACGCCACCCACTGAGTCATACACCATGCAAGCACCATCTAGGACGCGCATGGAACGCTCAACTTCAATGGTGAAGTCTACGTGTCCCGGGGTATCGATGATGTTGATACGGTGCTCAGGAAAGCTTCCGTCCATACCTTTCCAGAAGCATGTTGTCGCTGCTGAGGTAATGGTGATACCACGCTCTTGCTCTTGTTCCATCCAGTCCATAGTGGCTGCGCCATCATGAACTTCACCGATTTTGTGTGAAACACCGGTGTAGAAGAGGATACGTTCAGTCGTAGTGGTCTTACCCGCATCAATGTGAGCGGAAATTCCGATGTTGCGATAGCGTTGGATGGGCGTTTCGCGAGCCACGTTAGTCAACCTTTAAGGATAGTTACCAATACAAAACCGGGTCCGGTTGTAACACCGAACCTGACAAATTTTTCCGAGGGGGTTGTGCCGGGTCCTCGAACCCAGAGCTTATCGCTCTTTCAGGCAACGCATCTGCGCTCACCTGAAGCAAACCGGGGGGCTTTTGCCTTTTTATCAGGTGTCAGTAGAGGACACCCGATCCCGGGTAAAACAAGTGGTTCTCAGCGAACCACCGCAACACATTGATACTTTTAAAACCTGAAGTGCGAGAAGGCTTTATTTGCTTCAGCCATACGGTGCACTTCTTCACGTTTCTTAATTGCACCACCACGGCCTTCTGCAGCATCGAGCAATTCACCTGCCAAACGCGCACCCATCGACTTCTCACCACGCTTGCGCGCAGCTTCACGAAGCCAACGCATCGCCAAGGCGCTACGACGTGTGGCGCGCACTTCAACCGGCACTTGGTAGTTTGCACCCCCTACACGACGGCTTTTAACCTCAACCATTGGACGCGCATTGTTCAGCGCCGTCTGGAAAACCTCGAGAGGATCCTTACCGGAACGCTTTGAAATTGCATCCAGTGCGTTATAAATAATGCTTTCAGCAACAGATTTTTTGCCGGATTCCATCAACACGTTGACGAATTTGGACAAATCTACGCTTCCGAATTTCGGATCCGGTAGCACAATGCGTTTGGGAACTTCTCTACGACGGGGCATACTGCACGCTCTCTATTAAAATCGGATGAAACGGGTTTCGTTTACAGCCTTACTTGTTCTTGGGTCGCTTAGCACCGTACTTAGAACGGCTCTGCTTACGATCTTTCACGCCTGCGGTGTCCAAACTACCGCGTACGGTGTGGTAACGCACACCAGGTAAATCCTTAACACGACCACCACGAATCAGAACAACCGAGTGTTCCTGTAGGTTGTGGCCTTCACCACCTATGTAACTTGAAACTTCAAAGCCGTTGGTCAAACGCACGCGCGCAACTTTACGCAATGCTGAGTTAGGCTTTTTAGGAGTGGTTGTGTAAACGCGCGTACACACTCCACGTTTCTGGGGGCATTGAGCGAGCGCAGGCACTTTGCTCTTGGCTTTTTGTGGTGTCCGCGGATTGCGGATCAACTGATTAATCGTTGGCATCTAAGTGTATTCCAGCATAAGGACCGAGAATTTCGGTCGTCGCGGGCGGAGAGGGCCGCCCGACGAAAAAAGACTGCGGATTATAAGGAGTGTCCTCTGCACTGTCAAGCAACTTCCTCGCTTGTTTCTGTCACTTCACTCATATCGCCACCACCGAAGCCTTCACCACGGTTTATTCCGCGATCGGCCAATCGGCGTGCTTTGTGGTATGCCAGGCCCGTACCAGCGGGAATTAAACGGCCTACAATGACGTTTTCCTTTAATCCACGTAGGTCATCGCGCTTACCCATAATGGCGGCTTCGGTCAGAACACGTGTGGTCTCTTGGAACGAGGCTGCTGAGATGAAGGAGTCGGTCGACAAGCTCGCCTTGGTGATACCTAAAAGAATGTTCTCGAAGGTAGCTGGACGTTTATTGTCCTTACCAATGCGTTCGTTTTCCTCAAGGATCTCAGCACGTTCGACTTGTTCACCTGGAATGAAGCGGGTGTCACCTGAATCCACTACCTGAACTCGGCGCAACATCTGTCGCACAATCACTTCAATGTGCTTGTCGTTGATCTTCACACCCTGCAGACGGTAAACATCCTGAACTTCGTCGGTAATGTAGCGTGCCAGCGCCTCTACACCCTGCAAGCGCAGGATGTCATGCGGATCAGCGGGGCCGTCTACAATGGTCTCGCCTTTGTTAACGACCTGACCATCATGCACTGTGACGTGCTTCTCTTTGGGGATGAGGTATTCATGCGCCGCACCATCTAGATCAGTAATGATGAGACGCTGCTTGCCCTTGGTATCTTTACCGAAGGAAGCCGTTCCAGTGATTTCCGCCAACAAACCGGCGTCTTTTGGCGAACGGGCTTCAAACAGCTCAGCCACACGGGGCAGACCACCGGTAATGTCACGTGTCTTGGAGGATTCTTGAGGAATACGCGCCAAGACTTCACCGACACCCACATCCTGACCGTTCTTGACGGTAATAATCGAGCCCACCTGGAATGTGATGTTGACGGAGGTTTCAGTTCCTGTGAGCTTAATCTCGTTGCCTTTTGCATCCAACATCTTCACCTGAGGACGCAGACCTTTACTGGTTGCAGAGCCGCGACGCTTAGGATCGATTACAACCAGGGTAGAGAGGCCGGTAACCTCGTCGATCTGTTTGGCAACCGTTACCCCCTCTTCCACGTTCTCAAAACGAACCTGACCCGCGTATTCAGTGATAATGGGACGGGTATGAGGATCCCAGTTACCCAGAACCTGACCTGCTTCAACCTTACCGCCATCGCTCACTAGTAAAGTAGCACCGTAAGGCACTTTGTGACGCTCACGTTCGCGACCTGCTGCGTCCATGATGATCACTTCGCCGTTACGTGAAATCGCAATCTGCTCGCCACGTTGATTGGTTACGTAACGCATGCTAGGGCCGAATCGCGCCACACCATTTGATTTACTATCAACCTGCGAAACCACTGCCGTACGAGAAGCTGCACCACCAATGTGGAAGGTACGCATCGTAAGCTGAGTCCCGGGTTCACCAATGGATTGGGCAGAAATGACACCCACCGCTTCGCCGACGTTGACCAAGCCACCACGGCCTAGATCACGTCCATAGCACTGCGCGCACAAACCATAGCGGGTCTCGCAAGAAAGCGGGGTACGCACCTTCACTTCGTCAATACCGGCAGCTTCAATTTCATCCACATTTGCTTCATCAAGTAAGGTACCGGATTCAACCAATACCGTCGCATTTTCTGGATGAAGAACGTCAAGTGAAGTCACTCGACCCAAGATACGGTCACGGAGGGCTTCGATGACCTCACCGCCTTCCACTAAGGCCTTCAGTGCAACACCATTCTGGGTACCGCAATCATGCTCGATCACAACCAGATCTTGCGTTACGTCTACCAAACGTCGCGTCAAGTAACCGGAGTTAGCAGTTTTCAACGCAGTATCCGCCAAACCTTTACGTGCACCGTGTGTTGAGATGAAGTACTGCAACACGTTCAAGCCTTCACGGAAGTTTGCAGTAATCGGTGTTTCGATAATAGATCCATCTGGCTTCGCCATCAGTCCGCGCATACCCGACAACTGACGAATCTGAGCCGCAGAACCCCGCGCACCTGAGTCTGCCATCATGTAAATGGAGTTAAAGGATTCTTGGGTGGTTTGCTCGCCCTTACGCGTTGTCACAGGTTCGCGTCCCAAGTTATCCATCATGGCCTTAGCCACTTGGTCACCGGCACGGCCCCAAATATCAACAACCTTGTTGTAGCGCTCACCTTGGGTCACCAAACCTGAGGTGTATTGCGCTTCGATCTCTTTCACTTCGGTTTCTGCAGATCCAATGATGGTGCCCTTTTGAGAGGGGATCAACATATCGTCAATAGCGATAGAAATACCAGCGCGGGTTGCCATGGCAAAACCCATGTACATCAACTGATCAGCAAAAATAACGGCTTCGCGAATACCACAGCGGCGGAAGGCGGCATTGATCAAGCGTGAAATTTCTTTCTTTTTGAGCGGTTTATCGATGAAGCTAAAGGGCAAACCAGCAGGCAGAATCTCTGACAGCATGGCACGACCTGCAGTCGTTTCGCGACGGACGATTTGCTCGATGACTTCTCCGTCTGGGCCAAATACCCGCTCTTTCAAGCGCACGGTGATTTTTGCGGTCACGTCGACCAAGCGCATATCAAAGGCGCGCACAACTTCAGTCACGTTAGCAAACAACATACCTTCACCCTTGGCGTTCACACGCTCACGGGTGATGTAGTAAAGACCCAAAACGATATCCTGCGAAGGAACGATGATGGGGTCGCCGTTAGCGGGAGAGAGCACATTGTTTGAGGAAAGCATAAGGGTTCGGGCTTCCATCTGTGCCTCCAGCGACAGAGGTACGTGAACCGCCATCTGGTCACCGTCAAAGTCAGCGTTAAATGCAGCGCAAACAAGAGGATGCAATTGAATAGCCTTTCCTTCAATGAGAACGGGCTCAAACGCTTGAATACCTAAACGGTGCAAGGTAGGTGCACGGTTCAGCATCACAGGATGCTCGCGAATGACTTCTTCCAAAATATCCCAGACTTCAGGAATCTCTTGTTCAACCATCCGTTTTGCTGCTTTGATGGTGGTCGCCAAACCTAACACTTCCAATTTATGGAAGATAAAAGGCTTGAAGAGTTCTAAAGCCATTTTCTTAGGCAAACCACACTGATGCAGCTTAAGTTGAGGACCCACCACAATGACAGAACGGCCTGAATAGTCCACACGCTTACCAAGAAGGTTCTGACGGAAACGACCGCTTTTACCTTTGATCATGTCAGCCAGGGATTTCAGAGCACGCTTATTGGCACCGGTCATGGCTTTGCCGCGACGACCGTTATCGAGCAGTGAATCCACGGATTCCTGCAACATACGCTTTTCGTTACGTACGATAATCTCAGGTGCTTTCAACTCCAGCAAACGCTTCAGGCGATTGTTACGGTTAATCACTCGACGATACAAATCATTGAGATCACTCGTTGCAAAGCGACCACCATCCAAAGGCACCAATGGACGCAACTCTGGGGGTAATACAGGCAATACTTCCATCACCATCCAATCAGGCTTAATGCCCGACTTGGAGAAAGCTTCAAGCACTTTCAATCGTTTGGCGATTTTCTTGATCTTAGTATCAGAGCCGGTTGTGGCTAGCTCTGAGCGCAGACGCTCGATCTCACTTGGAACATCTAGTTTACGCAATAGATCGCGCACACCTTCCGCACCCATCAATGCCGTGAACTCGTCTCCGTATTCTTCTACTTTTGCAATGTAGTCATCTTCATTCAACAACTGTCCACGTTGCAAAGGGGTCATGCCAGGCTCGGTCACAACAAATGCTTCAAAATACAACACCCGCTCGATATCACGCAGGGTCATGTCCAGTACCATACCCAAACGCGATGGCAAGGACTTCAGAAACCAGATGTGTGCGACTGGGCTTGCGAGCTCAATATGGCCCATGCGTTCGCGACGTACCTTAGACAAGGTTACTTCAACGTTACATTTTTCGCAGATCACACCGCGATGCTTCAGGCGCTTGTACTTGCCGCACAAGCACTCATAGTCCTTAACTGGACCGAAAATTTTGGCGCAGAACAGACCATCACGCTCAGGCTTGAACGTACGATAGTTAATGGTTTCTGGTTTCTTTACTTCACCATACGACCATGAGCGAATTTTCTCAGGCGATGCTAGCCCGATGCGAATCGCGTCAAACTCTTCTTCCTGCGTGACCTGCTTGAAAAGATCTAGTAGTGCTTTCACGGCTTACCTCCGGTTGGCGACGCTTCACTGCCGAGTGAAGCTTCTGTCCGTTCAAACTTTGCAGCCCCCCGCGCTCGGCAGCGCGGAGGTTTAATCAATGCCGCTCGAGATCGATATCAATACCGAGTGAGCGAATTTCCTTGACCAACACATTGAATGATTCAGGCATACCCGCATCAATTTTGTGTTCGCCCTTCACAATGTTTTCGTAAACCTTTGTTCTACCGTTTACGTCATCAGACTTCACCGTCAGCATTTCCTGCAAGGTGTAAGCAGCACCGTATGCTTCTAGTGCCCAAACCTCCATCTCACCAAAACGCTGACCACCGAACTGTGCTTTACCGCCCAAAGGCTGCTGGGTGACTAAGCTATAAGGTCCAGTAGAACGTGCATGCATCTTGTCGTCGACCAAGTGGTGGAGTTTCAGGATGTGCATATAGCCAATCGTTACGGGGCGATCAAATGCATCGCCAGTTCGTCCATCAAACAATGCCAATTGACCAGAACGTGGTAAACCAGCCAGTTCCAACATATCTTTAATCTCGGATTCATCTGCACCATCAAATACAGGCGTCGCAAAAGGGACACCCTTTTTCAGGTTATGTGCCAGTTCCATAATTTCGCCATCCGACAAGCTATCGAGATCCTCGGTTTTGCCAGTATGGTTATAGACTTTACCCAGGAACTCACGCATCTGCCCCACTGAAGCATGTTGTTCTACTGCTTTCGCGATGACGTTACCCAATCCTTTAGCAGCCCAACCTAAGTGGGTCTCGAGAATCTGACCCACGTTCATACGAGAAGGAACTCCCAGCGGATTCAGCACGATGTCCATTGAAGTGCCATCTGCAGCAAAAGGCATATCTTCAACCGGGACAATCTTTGAGATCACACCCTTGTTACCGTGACGTCCTGCCATCTTGTCACCAGGTTGTAAGCGACGCTTCACTGCCAGATAGACCTTGACCATTTTTTGAACGCCAGGTGGCAATTCATCGCCCTGAGTGAGTTTCTTTTTCTTCTCTTCAAAGTAATCATCAAACTCTTTACGCTTTTGAGCCAAGCTGTCCTTCAGGCTTTCCAACTGCGTTTGCGCATCATCTTCATTGAGACGAATATCAAACCAGTCATAACGGGACATATCGTGCAAGTATTCCGAAGTGATTTTGGCATTCTTAGCCAATTTCTTAGGACCGCCTTTAGCGACTTTACCTGTCAACAAACGCTCTATACGACCAAAGGTGTCGTTTTCCACGATACGCAATTGGTCAGAAAGGTCTTTCTTAAATGCAGAGAGCTCATCTTCAATGATCTGCTTTGCGCGTGTATCGCGGTCTATTCCTTCGCGCGTAAACACTTGCACGTCGATCACCGTACCGCTCATACCCGAGGGCACGCGCAAGCTTGTATCTTTTACGTCAGATGACTTTTCGCCAAAGATTGCTCGCAGGAGTTTTTCTTCCGGGGTGAGTTGGGTTTCACCTTTAGGAGTGACTTTACCAACCAGCACATCACCGGCTTCAACTTCTGCGCCGATATAAATGATGCCAGATTCATCCAAACGTCCAAGCATACGCTCTGACAGATTGGAAATATCACGGGTAATTTCCTCAGGTCCCAACTTGGTGTCACGTGCTACAACGGACAACTCTTCGATGTGAATAGAGGTGAAACGGTCTTCGGCAACCACGCGCTCAGAAATCAAAATCGAGTCTTCGAAGTTGTATCCGTTCCAAGGCATAAAGGCGACTAATAGGTTTTGTCCTAATGCCAATTCACCCATATCGGTAGAAGCACCATCAGCAATCACATCGCTCATCGCCAACACATCACCAACACGTACGATAGGACGCTGGTTGATGTTGGTATTTTGGTTGCTTCGGCGATATTTGACTAAGTTGTAAATATCAACACCCACGTCTCCAGCCTTGGTTTCAGCATCATTCACGCGAATCACAACACGCGATGCGTCAACGTAATCGACTACACCACCCCGGCGAGCCAAGACTGCAGTACCCGAGTCCATCGCTACAGTGCGTTCAATGCCGGTTCCAACTAAGGATTTTTCTGCACGCACGCAGGGCACAGCCTGACGTTGCATGTTCGATCCCATCAATGCACGGTTTGCATCATCATGCTCGAGGAAGGGGATCAAGGATGCTGCAACTGACACGATCTGAGCGGGCGCCACATCAATGTGAGTCACTCGGTCAGGGGTAGCCAACATAAATTCGTTGCGGTGACGGCAAGAAACCAACTCATCGGTAAATTTACCTTTCTTGTCTACCGCAGCATTAGCCTGCGCAATGATGTGCTGTCCTTCTTCAATTGCCGACAACATGTCGATATCTTCAGTCAGCTTGCTATCGCGAACGCGACGATAGGGTGTCTCTAAAAAACCGAATTCATTAGTACGGGCGTAAAGCGCCAGGGAGTTGATCAGGCCAATGTTCGGGCCCTCAGGCGTTTCAATCGGGCATACACGACCGTAGTGCGTAGGATGCACGTCACGAACTTCAAATCCCGCACGCTCGCGCGTCAAACCACCTGGTCCTAGTGCCGAGACACGACGCTTGTGCGTAATCTCTGACAAGGGATTGGTTTGATCCATAAACTGAGAAAGCTGACTGGAACCAAAGAACTCCTTGATGGCTGCAGAAATCGGCTTCGCGTTAATCAAATCATGTGGCATCAGGTTTTCAGATTCAGCTTGTGATAAACGCTCTTTCACTGCTCGCTCAACACGCACTAAACCGGAACGGAATTGGTTTTCAGCCAACTCACCGACAGAACGAACACGACGATTACCTAAGTGATCGATGTCATCGACCTCACCTCGGCCATTTCTCAATTCAACCAAGATCTTGATCACCGAAACGATATCTTCATTCGACAACGTGGCTGCTCCAATCAATTCTTCACGACCTACGCGTCGGTTGAATTTCATCCGTCCAACCGGTGACAGATCATAGCGATCTTCACTGAAGAACAAACCATTGAACAAAGCTTTAACAGCCTCTTCAGTGGGGGGCTCACCAGGGCGCATCATGCGATAGATGGCAACACGCGCGGACAATTGATCCATGGTGTCATCAATACGTAGGGTCTGCGAAATATAGGGGCCTTGATCTAAATCATTGGTATAGATCACTTGGCATTCTTTAATGCCAGAAGCGAGGATTTTTGCTACCACTACTTCGGTAAGCTCATCGTTTGCACGGGCAATCAAGTCACCACTTTCCGTATCAACCACATCATGGGCCAATACACGGCCAACAATATAATCCTCTGGAACAACAATGCGCTTCAAGCCTGATGCTTCAATATCACGAATGTGCTTAGCGGTGATGCGCTTGTCCCGAGGTACCAGAACTTTGCCCTTGGCATCCGTGATATCAAAACGGGCAATATCTCCGCGCATGCGCTCGGCGACCAAGTCCATCTCAATCGCTTTGCCAAAGTGGAGCTTATCGAAACTGAAGAATTCGGTCAGAATTTGAGGTGTGGTGTAACCCAATGCTTTCAGCAAAGTCGACACCGGCATTTTCCTGCGACGGTCTACGCGGAAATACAGGAAGTCCTTGGGATCAAATTCAAAATCAAGCCATGAACCACGGTAGGGAATGATACGTGCTGAGAACAGTAACTTTCCAGAAGAATGGGTCTTACCACGATCGTGCTCGAAGAACACACCAGGACTACGATGCAACTGCGAAACGATCACTCGCTCGGTTCCGTTGATAATGAACGAACCGTTTCGAGTCATCAGCGGGATTTCTCCCATATACACTTCTTGCTCTTTGACTTCTTTCACCGTGGGCTTCGTTGCCTCACGATCCATTAGAGTCAAACGCACTCTTGCACGCAAGGGAGACGCAAAGGTCAACCCGCGCTGCTGACATTCCACAACATCAAACGGTGGCACACCTAGGGCATAACTCACATATTCCAGCCGAGCGTTTCCTGAATGGCTCGAGATTGGAAATACAGAACGGAAGGCCGCCTCTAAACCTTGGGCGTTACGTGCAGGCGATTCAATTTCTGCTTGCAGGAATTCCCGGTAGGAATCGATTTGCGTGGCCAGCAGGAAGGGTACTTCCTGCACGCTGGCGCGCTTGGCGAAACTTTTTCGAATGCGCTTCTTCTCGGTAAACGAGTAGCTCATGGTGTCTCCGTTGACGAATGACAGCAAAAAACGGTGGGTGAATCAGCAGGTTTTAATGCCTGAAGATTCACCTGGATTCAGCAATCCCTCATTAATTTCAGGGCCGCCCAGCGCTTACACGCCTGCTATAGCGGTGTACAGCGATTACTTGATTTCGAACTGGGCGCCAGCTTCAGCCAATTGCTTAGCAATTGCATCTGCGTCTGCCTTAGAAACACCTTCTTTAACAGGCTTAGGTGCACCATCAACCAAGTCCTTAGCTTCTTTCAAGCCAAGGCCAGTAATGGTACGTACCACCTTAATGGTGTTGACTTTGTTGTCGCCGGCATTGGTCAGAATCACGGAGAACTCGGTTTGCTCTTCAGCAGCAGCGGCAGCACCACCACCACCTGCAGCAGGAGCAGCAACAGCAACAGCAGTTGCCGCAGCAGACACGCCAAACTTCTCTTCCATATCTTTAATCAACGAAGACAGGTCAAGAACGGTCATACCGGCGATTGCATCAAGAATTTCAGCTTTAGAAATAGACATATTTTTACTCCAAAATTAATAAATCACGGTCCGGGGCAGCATGTTGCAGCCGCAGGACTGTGAGTAGGTCAAGCGGATTGTTCCTTCTGGTCGCGCACAGCTGCTAGGCCGCGCACGAACTTGGCCGGGACTTCGTTGAGTGTTTGTACGAATTTCGTAACCGGTGCCTGCATGGTTCCCATCAACTTAGCGATGAGTTCCTCGCGGCTCGGCATGGATGCAAGGCTGACAACATCTTTGGGGGTCATGACGAAATTCGCCATAGCACCACCTTTGATGACAAACTTGTCATTGGCTTTTGCATATTCGTGAACAACCTTAGCAACGGCGACCGGATCGCTTGACATCGCATAGGCTAGAGGGCCGACCATTTGGTCAGCTAATCCAGCAAATGGGGTATCAGCAACCGCCCGACGTGCGAGGGTATTCTTAAGCACTCGGAAGTAAATTCCCGCTGCCCTGGCCTTGGCGCGCAAGACCGTCATATCGCCGACCTCGATCCCACGATATTCCGCTAGAACGATGGCTTGGGCACCAGAAACTTGCTCTGATACCTCAGCAACGACGGCCTTCTTCTCTTCAAGGTTGAGACTCAAGGTCTATCCTCCAAATTACCGATTAAGAGAGTTCACCGATGTTTTGGTAAAATCCCGAATGCGGCGACCGTCATCCAGGGAACGCGACGGAAATCCGTCCCGCTTGACACTCGCTTGTTTGATCTAAAATGCGCTCTTACAAACGACTGAAACCTGTACTGGGGTGCGCCATCTGCGCAGGTTAATTTTGCTGATTAAGGTTGGTGTACTTGATCCTCATAAGCACATCACCACCTGCGGTCTTTGATAACCGGCCGGGACTTTCATCCCAACCGCCCAAAGTCTGTTACTACCTGTGCTTATGCCGCGAGAGAAGTGGGGTCAACGCGCACTCCCACTCCCATCGTGCTAGACACAGATACTTTACGAAGATAAATACCTTTTGCTGCAGAGGGACGCGCACGATTCAACGCGCTCACCAATGCATTCAGGTTCTCTTGCAATGCTTCAACCGTGAATGATGCACGACCGATTGAGCAATGAACGAGACCCGCTTTGTCTGTTCGGTATTGCACCTGACCTGCTTTTGCGTTTTTCACAGCGCCAGCCACATCAGGCGTTACGGTGCCAACCTTAGGGTTTGGCATCAAACCACGGGGGCCCAGAATTTGGCCTAAGGGACCAACGATACGCATTGCATCTGGGCTGGCAATCACGACGTCAAAGTCCATGAAGCCACCTTTAATTTTTTCAGCCAGATCGTCAAAACCCACAATATCAGCACCTGCGGCTAAGGCTGCTTCGGCATTGTTACCTTGAGCAAAAACAGCAACGCGCGATGTTTTACCTGTGCCACGGGGCAACACAACAGAACCACGAACCTGTTGGTCGGACTTCTTAGCATCCACACCCAGATTCACAGCAACATCAACAGACTCATCAAATTTCGCAGTCGCTGTTTTCTTGATCAGATCTAGCGCTTCTTGAGCAACATACGTGCGAGTCCGATCGATTTCTGCAAGAAGAGCGCTATGGCGCTTAGAGATATGTGCCATGTTAGATCACTCCTTCTACTTCAATTCCCATGCTCCGTGCACTGCCTGCAATCGTGCGGACGGCTGCATCAAGATCGCCTGCGGTGAGGTCAGGGGTTTTAGTCTTAGCAATTTCTTCGGCTTGGCTACGCGTCAGCTTACCCACTTTATCGGTATGAGGACGGGGGCTTCCCTTAGTCACGCCAGCTGCCTTCTTAATCAAGATGGTAGCGGGTGGTGTCTTCATTACAAACGTGAAGCTCTTGTCTGCGTATGCTGTGATCACCACAGGAATAGGCAAACCCACTTCCATGCCTTGTGTTTGGGCATTGAAAGCTTTACAGAACTCCATAATGTTCAGGCCACGCTGACCCAGTGCAGGGCCAATAGGCGGGCTAGGATTGGCTTTACCAGCCGGGACTTGCAACTTCACATAACCTACAATTTTCTTTGCCACAATACGCTCCTTAGTTGGGTGCATGCGGGTGACATTTCGCCACCCTCCCCGGAGATCACTTAACGGCGACGGCCGTCAGCGCCAGACAGCAAACCTAAAAATTAGGCCTTCTCCACCTGTCCAAAATCCAGTTCTACTGGCGTTGATCGTCCAAAAATCAGAACGGAAACGCGCAGCTTATTCTTGTCGTAGTTCACTTCTTCCACGTTACCGTGGAAATCAGTGAACGGACCTTCCTTCACGCGGACATTCTCGCCCACTTCAAACAATACTTTGGGTTTGGGCTTATCTTCACCTTCCTTCACCTGTGCACGGATATTTTCAACTTCCTTATCCGTAATGGGTAAGGGCCGGTTACCCGTTCCACCCACAAATCCTGTTACCTTGGGAGTACTCTTCACCAAGTGCCAGCTCTCGTCGGTGAGGTCCATTTGCACCAGCATGTATCCAGGAAAGAATTTCCTTTTACTGATGGATTTTTGACCCCCTTTCATCTCAACCACTTCTTCAACAGGCACCAAGATCTCGCCAAACAAACTTTGCATTTCCGAGCGATCTATCCGCTCCTGCAGGCGTTCTTTCACACTATTTTCGAAGCCCGAGTAGGCATGTACCACGTACCAGCGCATTGACATCGATTACTCCGGGCGCCCGAGCAAACGGGCTACCACAATGCCGATCCCAAGATCGACGAACCAAAGAAATAGACCCATTACAATCACCAACGCAAAAACAACGCCAGTGGTTTGCCACGTTTCCTTGCGGCTCGGCCAAACAACCCGTTTTGCCTCGAACCATGCTTCGCGAGCGAAGACCCTAAATTCCTGTGCAGGCGCCGTGTACCAAGACACAGCTACGCCCGCAGCCAATCCCACCAGCAAAGCGAGTACACGGACAATCAAAGGGCTATCAGCAAGGAAGTAATACCCTACTAAACCAGCCAGCGCGAGTATCGCGCCCAGTGCAAACTTAATTCGATCGTTCATGGTGGCGGCCTTCGCCGTCCTCTCTTTGCAATGTGTGGCAGGCCAGGAGGGTCTCGAACCCCCAACCTACGGTTTTGGAGACCGTCGCTCTGCCAATTGAGCTACTGGCCTGCATTTCAACAACTTTCAACTCGGTATTTTGAGTTGCCGGTAACGGGACCCTGTCTTGGCGGACAGGCCCGCTTCCTTTATTCAGTTACTTAATAATCTTTGCGACAACGCCGGCGCCCACGGTACGCCCACCTTCGCGGATCGCAAA